>CAYZKI010000181.1:0-6987 GCA_964478745.1 uncultured Bacteriovoracaceae bacterium | reverse complement strand
CGGGCAGCTGCGACACGGCCCGCTGCACCAGGCGCTCGGCGTGGAACTTCGTCTCCTCGTGGTGGTTGCGAAAGCCCTGTCCCGCCTCGAGCTCGTCCTCGGCGATGACGCCCACGCGGTCGCCCGACACGAAGCACGTCGAGAACGCCGAGGAGTACGTGGGCCGGAGCCTCGAGTTCCGCATCACGCAGTTCTCCGAAGGCGGCAGGAATATCGTCGTTTCGCGCAGAAAGCTCCTCGAAGAGGAGCGAGAGCTCAACGTCGGCTCCTTCCTCGAAGAGAACAAGGACGGCGACGTCGTGCAGGGCCGCGTCTCGCGCCTGGAGAAGTTCGGCGCGTTCGTCGAGCTCGCCCCCGGGGTGGACGGCCTGGTGCACGTTTCCGAGATGGCCTGGTCCCGGGTGGGCGACCCTTCGGAGCTCGTGCAGGTAGGCCAGGAGGTCACGGTCAAGATCCTCAAGCGCGAGACCGTCGAGGGCCGCGTCAAGATCTCGCTTTCGATGAAGCAGGCCACCGAGCGTCCCGCGCTTTCGCCGAGCGGCGCTCCGGGCATCGCGCCGAAGGGCTCCACGCCGGTCATGTCCAAGGACGATCCCTGGGCCAAGTTCTCCGTGGGCCAGGTTCTCCAGGGCAAGGTGAACCGCAAGGAAGTCTACGGCCTTTTCGTACAGCTCGAGCCCGGCGTGACGGGGCTTCTCCACAAGTCGCGCGCGCACGATCAGCCGGACTTCAACTTCGACAAGATCAAGGTCAACGACACCGTCACCGTCCAGATCGCCGAGATCTCGCTCGGCGACCGGCGTATCGCGCTTCAGCCTCCGCGCGACCCGAACGAGGACGACTGGAAGAAGCACGTCCAGCCGGACGCGGGCGCGTCGCTCGGCACCTTCGGCGGAGCCTTGGGCGACAAGCTGAAGGCCGCTCTCGCCGGCAACAACAAGAAGAAGTGAGCCGGCAGGCCGCTCAGGTCAGAGCGCTCCGCCGCCGGCAAGCTGGATCGAGAGCAGAACCTGGTTTTCGGCCGTGGAATCGACGAGTGAGTCGAGGATCACCTTCACGCTCGCGCCGAGATTCAGGCCCGCGGTACGGAGCGTGATCCCCGCTTCTGCGAGCGGCGCGCTCTGCCCGGCGCTCGCAAGGCGGTAGCCCGCGCCGACCAGGAACCCGGGGCGGAAGCCTTCGCCGAGCTCGGGGAAATACGCGGCGCGGATCGAGGTGTCGAGGCCGTAATAGGAGCTCGAGCCGGATTGCATCGCGAAGAAGGGCGCGTTCCGCCAGCTCAGCCATTCCGTGAAGAAGTAGTTCACGCCGAGATTGAACTCGTAGCTCGAGCCGGTGCCCGAGATGCCCGTGGACGCTCCGAAGTCGTACGTCAGGCGGCGAAAGGGACGAGGGGAGGCAGGAGCGGCGGTCGTGGTCGCCTGGGCCTCGCCGCCCACGAGATCGGAAGCGGCGGAGAGATCGGACGAGCGGATCCAGATCGGCTTTCCCGATTGCGTGACGAGCCTCTCGAAGCCGTTCCTGCGCGTTCCTTCCGCCTTGAACACCTGGCCGCGCTTCACCTTGCCGATCACGGGCGAGGCCGGGTCCGGCGATGAGTAGAGCGGCGCCTCCTGCGAGTGGACCGTGACGCTGGATTCCGCGGCCGCGGAGAGAGGGGATAGAACGAGCGGGGACAGCACGAGGCAGAGCAGGACCCGGGGATAGCGCATTCAACTAGGATAGGCGCCGCCTCCGGAAATGACAATCGACCCGGCTTCGGTCCGCGGATCAGCCCGGGGGGCCTTCGCCGCCGTCGATCGTCGTCGTGGTGGTCGTGCTCGTCGTGGTCGTCGAGGTCGTGCTCGAGCTGGTCGATGTCGAAGACGTGCTCGTGCTCGTCGTCGTGCTCGAAGGCGAGCTCGTCGACGTGGTGGTCGAGGTGGTACTCGTCGTCGTGGTCGTCGGGCCGGGGCCGGACTGGCAGAAGCCCGGGTAGTCGCCGCCGTGGCCGCCCAGGCGGCCGTCGAACTTCACTCCGTGCCCGTGAACGGCTCCATGGAGCGACACGCAGATCGTGTGAGGGTTGCCGGGATTCCCCGGAGGGACGTGGCAGACCAGGACCTTGAGGTTCCGGTTCCTGCAGTCCTCGTGATTATGGCGGGGCTTCTTCGACGGGCGCGGGTGCGGAGAGTAGCCTCCGCCCATCGAGTCGCGCTTCAGGAGCGCATCGTAGTCGTCGTCCACAAGGGTTCCGATCGGACCTCCGCCCGTCGGGCCGCCGCCGGTCAGGTTTCCGGTGGAGCCTCCGCCGGTGCTGCCGCCGCTCATTCCGTCGTCGTCATCGTCGTAATCGTGGTGATGCCCGTCGTCGTCGTCATCGCCTTCGCCGTGTCCGGGGCCATCGCTCTCGCAGCGGAAAAGCTCCGGGCTCCCGCTCGGGATCGGATCGGGAATGTAGGCCGGGTCCACGCTTCCATGGCCACCGCCCGCGTGTTCCTCGGGTCGACACCCGGTCTCGCCGACGAAACCGATGGACAGGATCAATGCCAGGACAGTCCTTGGGACCGGTGTCATGTTCAAACCCTCAAAATGCTTGTGCCTATAATTTTAACGCGATGCGTCAATAAGGCGAGCACTCAAGAGTTGGGAGTTATGCGAACTGTTCAGTAGAATTTACACAAAAAGAACAAGAATATCGAATACTTGTGTCAAGTTCTTCAAGCTTAACGTGAAGCCCAGCGCTGAACCGCGTAGATGTCGAAAACCGGTGCTCCGGGGGGCTGGTTGCTGAAGCGCTTGAGATGGGGGTCGTATCCGAAGTCGCGCTGGGGTGGGGTGTAGGTCACGTCTCCAAAAGTCGCCGCGGGAACGCTGGGGCCGACCCGGTGGCGGAAATAGACCGAGGAGAACCCCAGGACCAGGGAGCCGCGGATGCGGGCCGTGCGAAGCCCCATGATGCCGTTCCAGCGCTCGATGTAGCGGGGCAGGTTCTCGAAGCCGCCGCTCCAAGCCGTCGGCGTGGTCGTCACGCCTCCGGTCAGGATCGAGAGATGGTAGGTCGTGTCGCTCGCCAGGCGCCCGTTCGGGACGGCGTCGAGCGCCTGGTCCCAGCGGGAGTTCCTGTCGTCCCAGTTGTTCGAAAGCAGCGTGACCTGGTCGGCCGCGACGAGCATCGGAACCCAGGGGCTCGCGGCCGCGGAGCTCACGTCCGAGTTCGTGTTCATGTCGCCCAGGACGTAGACCGGCAGGTTGGTCGCGATGGTGAGGCCGCGCGAGAGCAGAGTCTGGTCGATCGTGCGGCCGTTGTGGATGCGGATCGCGTTCGGTCGCGAGTCGATGCGGTCAGCGCCCGCGTAGCCCGCCGCGTACTTCGCGCAGTCCGGCACCCGGAAGCGGTTCTGCGGACCCGAGTACGACTGGCCCGCCACGCCTCCCGCTACCGACGCCGAGTCGGCTGAGCAGAGCGGGAAAGGGAGCGCGCGCTGCTGCGCGGTCGAGGTCAGCCCGGCCTGGTTCACGTCGTTCACTCCGCCCTGGAACGGGAAGTCCGCGGGGAAGCCTCCGCCCAGCCCGGCCTGCGCGCCGGCCCAGGTGTTCGTGATGTAGACCACGCCGTTGAACGGGCGGTTCATGTAGGCCCCGGCGCCGAAGAACGAGCCGAGCTCGCCGGGCGCGCCCGAGGAGAGCGCGGCCTGGAACGAGGCGATGTCGAAGTTCAGCGGAAAGATCCGGCTCCGGTTGTCGCGATCGGCCGGAGCGCCCGCCGACGTCGTGAAGACATGGCCGTCGCGGAAACCCGAGCGGGTTCCGTTCAGCAGGAAATCGGGAATGCCGGGTTGTACGCCCGCGTTGCAGGTGATCGACCCGAGGAGAAGCGCGTTCAGCGGGTCGGTGTTGCTGCAATTCGTGCAGGAGCGGGTGGGCGCGCAAAGGTTGGTGCTTGCCGCCATGGCCCATTGGCCCGGGCTCCATGCGGGAGATCCCGGATTCGAGCGGAACAGCGTGCCGTACGAGATCGTGCCCGTTACGTCGTCACGGATCGTGTTGGGGCCGGCATCGTATTCGTAGTACGAGAAGCGCCGGGGCGTATCGCCCGCGGGCCACTGGTTCGGCGTGCCCTGCCAGCGCTGGCGGATGTCTTCCTGGCCCACGGCCTGGGTGCCTTCGATGCCTTCCTCGTTCTGCGCGACGAATCGTCCCGGGTGGTCCGACCAGACGGGCACGCCCGGCCAGGCGCTCGGGTTCGCGGGGTTCTTCAGGTACCAGACGCCGTTGATGATGCGGATGTCCGCTTTCTGCGCGATCTTCTGCTCGCGCACGCTCGCGGAGTCGGTGGCGTGCACCGGATCGACGATGAAGCGCAGGCTGCCCTGGTTCGCGATCGCCGAGTTGTCGGCGCGGATCCCGCTCTGGACGACGTCGGTTCCGCGGATCGGCAACCTGAGAGGGCCGATGTCGTGAGCGGAGTCGAGGACGTTCTCCGCCCAGCGGGCGAGCGAGTACGCGCGCCAGTCCATGCCGCTTCCGTCGCAGTTCACGCAGCCGCCCCCGGAGCCGGGGTTCAGCATCGCGAAGCTCGAGAACGCGGTGTCGGTGGCGAACATGGTCTGGTTGGCGACGGGGATCGGCGCCGCCCAGCAGGAGGGGTCGCGGATGTTGCGGATCGCGCCGGAGGCCGTGACCTTCTCGAGGCGGAGGTCGGTGGGAGCGCCGCCGTAGTTTCCGAGGCAGAAGTCGCCGTTGATGTGCACGCGCCCGCGGACGTCCATCGGCATCCCGGGGGCGAGGTAGCTCGCCGCGCCCGGCACGTCGCCGAACAGCGCGAACTGGAAGAGCGTGATCTTCGCGAGAGTCGTATCCTTGAGGACCGTGCCGTGGACCTCGCCCGCGCCGTCGCTGACGGCGACGTCGATCGAGAGCGGCACCTGCATCGAATCCATGCCCTGGAACGGGCCGCCCGGGATCGGAACGTCCATGACCGGCGTCCCCAGCGAGAGCTGCAGGGAGCTCAGCGTGCGCGGAGCGATGCTGAAGCCCGCGATCTTCGAGCTCACGTAGGCGTTCAGCTCGGCGTCGGTGGGCGTGAGGTCGTCGGCCAGGTAGTCCTGCGCGAACTTGTTGGCGATCTGCGTGACCCCCTCGGCGAGGTAGGAGATCTTCTGCTTCTCGACGGTCATGCCGGCCGTCTCGATCGTGGCCTGGTTCTTCACGAACACGGCCTGGATGATGAAGGAGAGCAGTGCCGCGACGACCGCGACGGCGACGAGCGTGTAGCCGTCCTCATGAAGGAGCTTCGGGTGCTTAGCCATTGGGAAGGAATACCCCCGTGCTCCGCAGGCGGAACTCGACGAGCGATTTGGTCAGCACCCAGCCGTTGACGGTGCGGCTCGGGCCGTTCAGGATCTTGTGGCTGTTGTAAGGCGGGACGTTCGTGCGATCGCCGAGCACGAGGCCGATCGCGATCATCCGCAGATCGCTCGGCAGCGCGTTCCTCAGGCCTCCGCCCACGGCGCCGATCGGCTCGGAGGCGTGAGTGACGTTGTAGAGCCATTCGTCGGTGTGGCTGCGGGTGTCGGCGATGCGGGTGTCCCGGTTGGCGTCGAGCCCGAGCGCGAGCTGCAGGTCGAGGATGTTGGAGGCGAGAATGACGTCTTCGCCCGCGTCGGTCACGCGGTCATTGTCGAGATCCCTGAACTCGTGCAGCTCGTACGAAGCCATGTCGAGCCAGAGCGTGCTGACGCTGACCGGGGCCGCGACCGCGCCCACCCAGCCGGGAAGCGTCGCGGGCGGGACGTCGATCCCGGTGGCCTGGCCCGCGGAGATCCGCGCGGTGCACGAGACCGGGTTCACGCTGGTGAGGAATTTCTGCGAGTAATAGGCGCCGCGCGTGAGGATGACCTGCCTGTTGTCGTAGGCCGGGGTGAGGCAGCATGCGCCGGAGGGCGAGTCGAAGGTCAGGATGTCAGGAAGCGTGGTCGAGATCACGGCGCAGGTCGGGGCCAGCACGGAGTCGGCCTCGACGAAGCTGATCCGGTCGGAGCCCGCGCCCGAGGGGAGATTGTCGCGGGCGGGGGCGTTGTCCTCCACCCAGAGCGAGGCCCAGGGGCGGATCGTGCCGCCGCCGATGCTTTCCAGGCGGTGAACGAAGTAGGTGTTCAGGAAGTGGGACGACTGTTCGATGGACGACTTGCCCGTCGCGCGCCTTCCGTTCTTGTACACGTGAAGATACGTGGCAGACGCCGCCTGGATGACGGAGGCCATGATCGCCACCGCGATCATGAGCTCGATGAGCGTGACGCCTTGCCTGCCCAGGGGTTTCATCGCGTCAGTTCCTGTAGCTCACGAAGTCGACGCTTCGCTGCACGCCGGCTTCCTGCCAAGAGATCTCGAGCCTGAGAGATTGGATCGACGTGAACGGGGCGTCGTGCACGACGGTCCAGCGAGCCGTGTACTCGCCCGTGCCCACCGTCACCGGCGAGCTGTCCGAGTCGTACATCTCGACGTGGGCCCCGGCGGCGAGCCTCGGGTCGGCCGAGCTCGCCATCAGGAGGCCCTCCATCACCGAGCGTCCGACGTGCATAGCGCCGGCGAGCTTGGTCTGGTGGCCCGAGAGCTTGGAGTTCACGCTGAGAGCGCCGACCGCGTGCTCGAAGGCGAGGATCAGGACGGCGCAGGCGATGAGCATCTCGACCAGGCTGAATCCCGATCTGTCGGTGAGGATCTTTCCTTCAGGCATCCTGTTCGCGCATGTCTTATTCATGATGCTCACCTCAGGCTCACGGTGCCGATGGCCGGCATGACCGTGAGGGTCTTCTGTCCGCCCGAAGGCAGCGTGACGGTCATCTCCGCCGGGCCCGCGCTCTGCAGTCCCCCGCCCGGGGTGAACATCACCGGATTGCCGATGTTGAACGCCGAAAGCGAGATGGTGCTCAGGAAGTTCGCGCGCTGCACGGGCCTGGGGCTCGCCAGGGAAGGGGAGCAGACGTCGTAAGGAGTGATCTCGAT
>CAYZKI010000180.1:2355-7009 GCA_964478745.1 uncultured Bacteriovoracaceae bacterium | reverse complement strand
CGTTCGCGCTCGGCGGCGAAACCAGCGCCCAGAACCTCAGGCTTCTGTGCGCGAACCACAACCGGCTCAGATCGAATAGCCCAGGCCGAAAAACGCGATCGGCCTGATGCCGGCGGCGCCGCCGTCGAATGCCCTGAAGAACGGGAATTTCCTGCCCAGGCGGCCCGTCAGCTCGCCGAAGAACTTCATCGAGATCCCCACGTCCGGATTGATGAGCAACGTCTGGCTTCCGATCGGATTGAACGCCATCGTCAGCAACATCTCGACGTTCAGCCGCTTCACCGGCTTCACCCAATAGACCCCGAACGTCGGTGCATTCGGGATGCTTCCTGTCACGGGGAACTCGAGATCCATGTAGTACCAGCTCAAGCCGGTGACGGTCCGCAGCTGGCCGAACTTCAGCGGCGTCTGCACGAGCGCCTGGACCAGCAGCACCTGGCCCGAGTCGGCGGTTTCGGCCAATAACGGCTCGGTCGCGGTCGCCGCCGCCCCGGGGTTCACGACACTCTGGGCATTGAAGCTCAGATCGGCGACCAACAGCGGGCTCCAAGCGGCGCCCGGCATCAGCAGCGCCGTCAGGCCGACTCCCATCTTCATGTGATCCGCCGACGAGCTCGCGAAGTACGCGAGCCCGTTCCCGCGGAACTCGCCGACGTTACCCGCGGCGAGCGCACTCTCGCCCGCGCCCGAAAGCGCCAGGCCGAGCATCGCGCACGAGGCTGCCCAGCCGGCCTCGCGGGGAAACCAGACAAACTTTTGACGTCCCGCCCTCGAGCCAGGCGCGATCTGCCCCGTCATCCCTCGAGTATAGCTGCTAAAATGAAAGCATGCTCGATCTCCGCGCGGTTGCGGCATCGCTCGTTGCGCTCGGCGCCCTGGCCACGGCCTGGGGCTGCGGCTCGCACATCCCATCGGTGGACATCGCCGACATCGTCGCTTCGCGCACGGCCACCTGGATCACGACCGCCAACTCGGCCACCGGTTACACGCCCTATGGAGGTTACGGCTCCGCGTGCCCGCACACCGGCGCCGACGTCCTGTTCGCCGCCGGTGGCCAGCACGTCATCCTCTCGGCGCTCGAAGGCATCGTGACCCGCGTGGACAAGTGCGCGGTCACCGGCACCAACGACAGCTACGTCATCACCATCGCGGTCGCGATGAAGGGCTCGGTCCCCGTCTACCTCGAATACCAGTTCGAGCCCGCTGCCGGAAAGCCCTGCTCCTCCGCCGCGGGAAGCGAAGAGTACTTCGACAGCTGGATCTTCGTCGAGGAAGGCGATCGCGTCGTCCAGGGCCAGCAGATCTCCTTCTTCACCGCCCAGGGCGCCAGCGCCCACGTCCATCTGAGCCTCAAAGCCGATGGCGCGGCCATCTGCCCGGAGATCTTCCCCGCCTCTTCCATCGCAGACACGACTCTGGCCGGCACCCTCACCGGAACCTGCGGCGGCACGGCCTACGCCGCGGGCACCCTCTGTCACGCTCTGACACCCGGCGAAGACCCGAATCAAGTCTTCGAATAAAACAATTCCTGAGTTTAATTGACAGGCGCTCCGCGGCTTAGGTAATCCTCCCCCCAATCGGAGGATATTCCATGAAAAGTCTCGTTTGGACCCTGCTTGCTTTCTCGATGTTGCCTGTGGGTGCGTCGGCGGGAACGGTCACTGGCCGCGCTACCTTGACGCTCTGGCTCGATAACGGTGGCATCGCCAGCCTCGAAATCCGCGAAGAAGACGGCGTGCTCGTCGGACACAGCGATTTGAGCTCGAACGGCGTCTTCCGCGTGGAACAGCTCAACGATCGCCTCAAAGGCTACGCCGACGGCGGCTTCGTCGACCTGACCTGCTCCTCGGGCTCCTGCTCGGGCATGGTCGGCGGCGGCTCCGTCACCACGAAGTACACCGTGAACGGCAGCGACCTCGATCTTTCGGGCTCCCTGAACCACGTCTCCATCGACGTGAAGATCGACTCGAAGAAGATCCAGGTCTGGGGCGACGGCTCCCTCGAGCTCAAGGCCAAGCCGAACGGCACCTGGAGCGGAATGGGATTCCTGAGCTGGGATCCGCGCTCGCGCTTCACCGCTGATCTCGAAGTCAGCGGATCGCTCGCCTCGCGCGTGACCGACCCGGGCTTCGTGCTCACGACGCTCGTGGCACCGCTCGTCCGCAACTGAGCCTCGACCTCAGGAGAACTTTCTCGGGGATCCGGATGGGGAAATTCCATTTGGATCCCCTTTTTTTATTCTCCGGGACGCCTCAGCGAAGGCGCGCCACCCGCTGCAACACGGGCGGATGCGAGTAATCGAGCGCCACCTTGAAGGGATGAGGCGTGAGGTTGGAGAGGTTCTCGACGCTCAGCTTTTTCAGCGCGGACGCCAGGGCGCGTGGCTTCGCGTACGACTGGACGGAGTACTCGTCGGCCTCGAACTCGAACTTCCGCGACATGGCCTGCGACAGAAACGAAGCGAGGCGAAGCACCGGGCCGGCGGCGATCGAGGCGAGCACGAGCCCGACGGGCAGCGTCCCCTGCCCGACCTGAAAGGCCTCGAACAGACGCGGGTCCGAGGCGGCCCGCTGGAAGACCCAGAACAGCCCCCCCGACACGGCGATCGAAACCGCCATCGACTTCAAGATATGCCCCCGCCTGAAATGCCCGACCTCGTGGGCGACGACGGCGACGAGCTCCTCCGGGGTCTGCTTGGAGAGGAGCGTATCGAACAGAACGAGCCTGCGGAAGCGGCCGAAGCCCGCGAAGAACGCGTTCGCCTTGGTCGATCTTTTCGAGCCGTCCATCGTGTAGATGCCTTCGATCGAGAACTTCTGCGAGCGCGCGTATGCCTCGATCGCGCTCCGGATCTCTCCCTGGGGAAGGGGCTCGAAGCGGTTGAAGAGAGGGAAGATCAGCACGGGTGCCACGAAGCTGATGCCGACCTGTACCCCGGTCAGAGTGAGCCAGGAGATCCACCACGCGTTCACGCCGGCCGTCGAGAAGAACCAGAAGATCGCTAGAAGGACGGGAACGCCGAGGATCACCGAGATCAACGCTCCCTTGATGCGATCGGTGACGAAGGTCCGCAGCGTCGTGCGGTTGAATCCATATCGTTGTTCGAGGACGAACGTGAAGTAGAGATCGAACGGAAGGCTGAGCGCTGACGAGAGCACTGCGAGCGCTCCCGCGAAGCCGAGCTCGCTCCAGATCGTGGCCCCGCCCGCGGCCGCGACCGCCAGGTCCCGGGCCCACCCGAAGCCGCCCCCGAAGAGAAAGGCCAGGAACGCGCAGAGCGTGGCCGATCGGCGCACGAGAAGGTAGCGCGTGACCGCGGCCTGGTAGCGGAGCGTCCGCTCGTATCGCTCCGGATCGAGGAGTCCCTCGAACTCACGCTTCAGCAGGTCCTGCGCCTGGGCGCCCGAGCCGCGCAGCGCCTTGAGATTCAGGGCATCGGCGATCGAGTCGAGAACCCATCGAAACACGAAGATCCCGGACAGCACCACGGTGGTCATAGAAGCCCCTTCTGCCGCATCCACTGCTCCACCCTTCGGAGTATGTCAGAAATCTGGGCATTCGCCCCGGGAACCAGGTGGCCGCCCTCGAGATCCATGCGCGTCAGCTCGGCGCGCGAAAGCTTCAGATTCGTCCAGAGAAGCTCCGTCGACTCGCGCGGGATGAACTGGTCGTGATCCGCCGTCACCAGCAGGAGCTTCTGCCCGGGCGTCAGTTTCGTCGCGTCGACCTCGGGCACGGGCCCGTCGACGTACCACCAGCTTACGCTGGCCACGGTCCACGCGACCGGCGGCGCGAGAAACCCCAGGGCCCCGAATTTCCGGCGGAGCCCCGGCGTCATCCGATGCGAAGCCGTCGAAACGACGTCCGCGAATCCGTGAACGATGATCACGCCTTTCAGCCTCGGGTCCGACCCCGCCGCCGCGAGCGCGAACGGCGAGCCGAAGCTCGCGCCGATGATCGAGATGCGCCCCGGATCGAGCTCGGGCCGGGTCGAGAGGGCATCGACGAGGCGCTTGATGCCTTCCTGCGTCTGGTGAATGAAACGCTTGGCCTCGGGAAGGAACCGCAGGCTGTCCGGGAAGGCCATCTGCCTGGGCGGCGAGAACGGGTAATCGAAGCTCGCAAGCGCGATCGGCGCCGTCGGCGTGATCAGGTCGAGGACGCGCGCCGCGTTCTCGAAGCCGCCGAAAAGGAGCACGACGGGAAGGCGCTTCCCGGCCGCCGATCCCTTCCCGCAGATCCGCAGCGTGGCCGAGACATTCGTGCCGTCCGCGAGAGCGAGAGGGACCACCGAGTCCGGCGCGCACTCGGCGGCGCGCGCCTCGCCCCAGGCGAGCGAAGCGAGAGCCAGGATTCCTAACGCGCGAAGGAGTACGGCGGGTGCGGCCACCCGCCTACTATAGTCAGGCCGCTCTTCCCTGGCCAGTGCCCCACTCGTCGGTGGGAACCTCGAGGGCAAGCGGCTTCACCTCGATCAGGGCGACCGCGAAAAGCCGCCGCGGGTCCGTCCACACCCTGGAAACCGAGTAGCCCGCCTGCTTCACGAGCTCCGTGAAGCTTTCGATCGTGTACTTGTAGGAGTTCTCGGTGTGGATCGTCTCCTGCCGGCGGAACGCGATGCGGCGCCCGGAGATCGTCACGATCTGCTCCATCT
>CAYZKI010000180.1:878-2345 GCA_964478745.1 uncultured Bacteriovoracaceae bacterium | reverse complement strand
CCGCATCCGGGTTGAAGAACGCGCGATGCTGGAATCGCGAAGCGTCGATCTGCGCGCCGAGCTCCGCGTTGATCCGCTCCAGAACATTCAGGTTGAAAGCCGCGGTCACGCCGGCCGCGTCGTTGTACGCGGCCTCGAGGGTCCCGACGTCCTTCAGCAGATCGATCCCGACGAGCAGCTTCCCCCCGGAGCGAAGCGTGGAGGCGGCATGGCGCAGGAACTCGACGGCCACGTCCGGATCCATGTTTCCGAGCGTCGACCCCGGGAAGAAGGCGAGCCGCCTGGACGCTCCGGCGAGCAGGCTCGCGGGAATCATGACCGACCGGGTGTAGTCGGCGCAGATCGGGACCACCGAGACGTTCGGGAAATCCTGGTGGATGCGCATCGCGGAGTTGATCAGCGTCTCACGCGAGATGTCGACGGGAAGATAGACGCTCGGAAGCTTCCCCGCGCGATCCAACGCGTTGAGCAGGAACCGGGTCTTCGTCGCGGAACCGCTCCCGAACTCGAAGAGAGCGGCTTCCGGGTCCAGCGCATCCACGATCTCCGGCGCGTGATCCCGGAGGATCTGCAGCTCCGTCCGGGTCGGATAGTACTCGGGCTGATTGCAGATCTCCTCGAAGAGACGCGAGCCCTTCTCGTCGTAAAACAGCTTCGGAGGAAGCATCTTCCTGGGTTGCTGAAGCCCGTTCAGGACCTCCACCCGGAAGTCCTCGCGCTTGGGATAGAGATCGAGAAGTCTTTCGCCCGCCGTCATGCGCGGCGAGCGGTGCAATTAGCCGGCCAAGCGGAATCCGCTGTACTGCCATCTCGCGTCGGGCGCGAAGAAGTTGCGATAGGTGCCCCGTCGCCCCGCCTGGGGAGTGGCCCACGACCAGCCTCGAAGCACCATCTGGTTGATCATGAACTTGCCGTTGTACTCGGCGAATCCCGCGTCGAACGCGCGATATCCCGGATACGGGCGATACGCGCTTCCGGTCCACTCCCAGACGCCGCGAGGAGCGATCAACCCGATGGAGTGCGCCACCTCCCATTCGAGCTCGGTCGGCAGCCGTGCTTTCTTCCAGCGGGCGAACGCGTCCGCTTCGTAGAATGAAATGCAGGTTGCCGGGGCGTTCTTCCGCAGCCTCCCCCACCCGGCCAGCGTGAACTCCTCCCATTCCCCGTCGCGGAAGCGCCAGTAAAGAGGTGCGCGCCAGTCCTGCTCCTTCCTTCGGGCCCAGCCCTCGGAGAGCCACAGAAGCGGGTTATCGTAGCCTCCGTCCAGGACGAACTCAAGGAGCTCTCCCGCAAGCACGGGGCGCGAATGGATGAGAAACGAATCCAGGAAGACGCGGTGCCTCGAGGTCTCGTTGTCGAAGGCGAAGCGCGGGCCCTCCGGACAGGCCCCCACCTCGTAGACCCCTTCGGGAATCTCGATGAGCCTGTTCCCCTCCAACGCCTCCGGAAAACCGCTCGTCCACGAAG
>CAYZKI010000180.1:0-868 GCA_964478745.1 uncultured Bacteriovoracaceae bacterium | reverse complement strand
CGAAGGGTCATAGGCCGGGCCCAGCGGGTTGGAGAAGAACGCGTGCTGGATGTCCGTCAGAAGCAGCTCCTGATGCTGCTCCTCATGATGGATGCCGAGCTCGAGCGCTCGCAGCCGCGCAGGATCCCATTCGCGCGCGCGCTCGAGCACCGCTTCCGTGACGGTGCGGCGGTAATCCCTGACCTCGCCGACTCCGGGCCGGGAGATCGTTCCGCGGCGGGCCCGATCGACGCGCTCGCCCACCGAGTCGTAGTACGAGTTGTAGAGATGGTCGAAGGCCGGGTCGAACGGCGCGTGGCGTACGAGTTGTAGAGCCGGTCGCGTTCCGTGTTGCCGATCAGGAAACGGTCGAAGAACCAGCTCGTGTGCGCGAGATGCCATTTGGCCGGGCTCGCGTCGGGCATGGACTGGACGCACTGATCCTCTGCGGAGAGCGGCTCGCAAAGAAGCTCGGTGCGGGAGCGGACCTTCTCGAAATGCCCGAGAAGCGTTCTCAGTTCCAGACGGGAGGCAGCTCGTCCCAGAGCGTCTTCGAGATCTCTTCCTGCCCCTTCGTGTTCGGATGGAAGCAGTCCGCGGCCAGCATGTCGGGATCGATCGTGAAACGCGCGAGGCTGTCGCTGTAGATCACCTCGAGATTCGGGAACGCCTGTGCCGCCTGCGAGGCCGCGCGACTCAGGGCCGAGTTCAAGCGGTTCACCACTTCGACGCGCTCCATGTATTCCGCCTCGTTCTTCCACTTGACGAGCTTTCCGCAAGTCTTGAGCCAGTTGTCGCGCATGTACTCGCAGGTGATCCCGAAGAGGGTGCGGCTCTTGCGGATCTCCTCCTTGCCCTGAAAGGCCTTGCCGTACTGCGCCATGTCCGA
>CAYZKI010000179.1:0-7018 GCA_964478745.1 uncultured Bacteriovoracaceae bacterium | reverse complement strand
GTCGTGTTGCCCGCGACGTTGTTCGCGTCGACGATGAGGCGCCCGTCGGGCTCGGAGTCGACGTCCCGCAGGAAGATCGTCCCGGCTCCGCCTTTCTGGAAGCTCGTCGCGGTCGAGCCGGCATAGGCGGTCAGGACCAGGTTCCCCAATCCTCCCGTATAGCTCTGCGTGGAGTAGCTGATGGCGATTCGACCGCCGCCGCCGGTGCCGCAGTTGCCGTGGATCGAGTTTCCGCCGTTCACGGTGATCGAGCCCGTGGTGCCGGCGAGGCTCGAAACGCTGAGGTTAACGCTGCCGCCCGATCCGCCGCCTCCCGCGGAGCTTAGGGCGTTTCCGCCGTTCGCGCGTATCGTCCCGTTCAGGGTCAGCGTGCCGCCGACGACGATGCGGATCGCGCCGCCGCCGATGCCGCCGATGATCGTGGCAGCGCCCCCGCCGCTTCCGAGGGCCGTCGGATCACGGAAGTCCCCGTGAGTGGTGCCCGCCGCCGCGTTCGTCGAGGAGCGCCCGCCCAGGCCGCCGTGCCCGCCGCCGCTGCTGTAGGTGCTGACCTGCGCCCCGGCTCCCGTTCCGTTCGATCCGGTGTGGCCTTTGGCGTCCATCGTGATGACCGAGCCCGAGGCGATGCTCATGTTCTGCTGGACGGTGAATCTCAGGATCCCGTTGCCGGGCACGGGAACACCCGAGGCCCAGGCGGCCGCGCTCAGGTAGGCGTTGTTCTCGAGGATGACGTCCGAGAAGGTCATGTCGCTGTTGATGACGTAAGGGTTCGCGCTGTTGCACGCGCTTCCGCCGCCGCAGCTGGTGATCGCGACGCCGTTGAGCGTCGAGCCGCCGCTGCCGCTCAGGTAGAGGATGTTCGAATCGTCGTCCTCGATCGTGTAGGTGTGCGCCATGTTGGCGCCCGGATCCGCGTTGACGAGGGTGTTGAGCGTGATGACGACCGTCTCGTCCGCCTCGACCGCCGTATCGTTGACCACGCCGGTGAGCGAGATGGTTTTCTGCGTCTCTCCCGGAGCGAAGCTCAGGGAGCCCGCTCCGAGCGTGTAATCGACGCCGCCGCCGGTGGCCGTTCCCGTGATCGCGTAGTTGGCGGTGACGGTCTGATCGAAGGCCTTCGAGAGCTCGACGGTGAAGCTCGCGGCGGCAGTGGTTTCGGGCGCGGACGAGCTTCCCGTGGTGAAGCTGAGGGTCGGTAGCGTCTCGTTGTCGGAAATGACGTAGGTATGCGACGTGTTCGCCCCGGGCGCGAGATTGGTCATCGTTCCGAGCGAGATCGTGATCGTCTCGTTCGGTTCCACGAGCGCGTCGTTGTTCACGGCGATCAGGAATGTCTTGCGCGATACGCCGACGCCGACGTTGAGCGTCCCGCTCGCGCCGATCGGAACGCCGTCGACCGTGATCGAGTAGTCGGTGCCGCCGTCGGTGGCGGAGCCTCCGATCGTGTAGAGCACGGAGCCCGCCTGCGTGGTCGCGGGAGTGAAGTCGAGGTGGACGGAGACGGGCGAGGTCGCTTCGCCGCCCAGACCCGAAGCCGACACGAAGCTGGCGACCGGGTAGCTCGACCCGACCGTGACCGAGGCGTCGCGGTAGGATCCCGAGGAATCGGTCACGCGCACGATGGCCGCGCCCGCCACGGCGGGAGCCGTGTAGTAGCCCGTCGCGGAAACGACCGATCCGCCGCCGCTCGGGATCGAGAATGTATAGGGAGGGGTTCCGCCGGTGACGAGGAAGAGGTGAGAACGGTTGACCGCGAGCGAGAGCGAGGACGGGACCACCGTGAGCGAAACGCTCGCGCTCCCGCTCGAACTTCCGCCCGAGCCCGACCCGTTGGAGGTCTGTCCCGTGGTCGCGAGATCGTTCACCTTCGCGCTGCAAGCGTGAAGGACGAGCGCGAAAGCTATGAAGATCAGACGATGGCCAAGTACGTACCGCATTCGGGAGTTGAAACCCTTCGACAACTTTCATTGTCCCATGTTGACAGAAATGGTCAACTTTTAATCAATGCGGTGTCTGGATCGACCTGTGGCTCGCGCGACACGATCAGCCGCTCATCCGCTCGGTATTGGGCGGGGCTTCGAACTGGAAGAGGTCTTCCTTGAGTGGCTCGCCGAGCTTGATGTTCTGGAGCGTGATCTCGGCCTCGTTGCCGTTGCCGTGGACGAGCTTCACCCGTTTGATCAGGCTGTTCTCGGAGTCGACCTCGAGGAAGACTTTCACGATCGTGCCCGCGGTGCCCTTCCTGGGCTGCAGGGTGAACTCGTTCTTGCCTGCCTCCCGGATCTTCATGTCGGAAAGCTCGGAGAAGGACCCGGACAGAAGCGCGTTCGCGAGCTTCGACTGGACCTGCGCGGCCTTTCCCTCGACCAGCTGGCCCCGTTCGTCCTCGTCGAACGGCGGGGTGTAGTGCCAGAACTTCACGCCGTTGCTGACGAGCAGGTTCTTGCTCGGCTGAAGCGTCTCCCAGCGCATCTTGTCGGGGCGCTTGACGAGGATCGTGCCCGAGCTCGTCTTCGAGGTGCCCATGCCGGCGGTCTTCGTCACTTGGGAGAAGTCGGCTGTAAGAGTTCCGGCGCGGATGTACTTGGCCTGCACCTCGGACAGGAGCTTCGGAAGCTCCTTCACCCGGGTCTTGGGCTTCGACTTGGCTTTCGAAGGGGCCTTGGCGGACTTCGGCGCGGCCTTCTTGCCGTCCTCGGTCGCCGGAAAGGTCTGCTTCACGGGCTTCGGCGAAGGGCGCTTGCCCGAGGCGCCGGGCGGAAGCACGAGGTCCGCGGAAGCCGCGGAGCTCAAGAGCAGGGCGACGAGCAGCCCGGGCAGCAGTCCTTTAACGCATCTCGATCGGGGCATGAGCTGCTTAACGCATCTCAATCGACACCATCTTGGAGACGCCCGGCTCTTCCATCGTGACGCCGTAGAGCGTGTCGTTCAGCTCCATCGTCTTCTTGTTGTGCGTGATGAGGATGAACTGGCTGTTCGTCGACATCTCGCGAAGAAGCGCGTTGAACTTGCCGATGTTGGCGTCGTCGAGAGGTGCGTCGACTTCGTCGAGCACGCAGAACGGCGAGGGCTTGACCATGAAGATCGCGAAGATGAGCGACACCGCGGTGAGCGCCTTCTCGCCGCCCGAGAGCAGCCCGATGTTGACGATCTTCTTGCCGGGGGGTTGCGCGAGGATGTCGACGCCGGCGTCGAGGATCTCGGTCGAGCCTTCGGGATAAACGAGCGAGAGCTTCGCCTGGCCTCCGCCGAAGATGATCGGGAACAGGCGCTCGAAGCGGACGCTGATGGCCTCGAAGGCCTTCTTGAAGCGGTCTTCCGAGGTCTTGTTGATGTGCTCGATCGCGTCCTCGAGGTTCTCGATCGAGCGCTCGAGGTCGGCGCGCTCGGTGACGAGGTAGTCGTAGCGCTTCTTCACTTCCTCGAACTCATCGATGGCCGAGACGTTCACTTCGCCGAGGCGGCGGATGCGTTCACGGAGGCGCTCCACTTCCTCGCCGAGCAGGAGCTCTTCCTCGGCAGTCATCTCGGCGGTGACGACCGGTTCGGTCATCTCCTCCTGGATGGGCGAGGTGACGGGGCGCTCGAGGCAGCCGGGGCCGTACTTCTCCTCGAGGTTCTGCACGAGGTGCGCGAGGTCGGAGTTGAGCTTCTCGGTTTCGAGAGCGAGTTGCGTGCTCTGCGCCGATTTCTCGTCGCCGGCCTTGTGCAGCTCCTTGATGCGATCCAGGAGGCCGTTGAGCTTCGCGCCCGAAGCTTCGAGGCGGTCCTTCACGATGGAGAGCTCGTCGCGCGCCGCGGTCACCTGGCGGGTGAGCTCGGCGATCTTCTCTTCCAGGGCCGATTCGTTGCCCGAGAACTCCTCGTACTCGTGCGTGGTCCGCTCGAGGACGCGGTCGATCTCGCCGACGCGGCGCTCGCGGTGCTGGAGCAGCGAGAGGCCCGACTCGAGCTCGCGGCGAAGCGAGGTGGCGCGCTCGCGGAGCGAAGCCTCCTCGACGCGCAGGGTGTTGGCCTCGGTCTCGTGCGTGCGAAGCTCGGTGTCGCGCTCGGAAAGCTCGGTGTCGCGCGCGGCGATCGCCTGCTCGAGCTCCTCGCGGCGGGCGACGAGCTCGGAGAGCTGGGTCTCGACGACCGTGCGGTCGACCTCGGCCTGCTCGAACTGCTCGCGGGCGCGATCGAGCTCGCGCTGCATTCCGGTGAGCTGGACTTCGGCCTCGCGGAGCGCGCGGCCCGTCTGATGGACGTCGCGCTCGAGGCCGGCCACCTGGACCTCGGCGTCCTGGAGCTCGGACTGGAGCTGCTGGAGCTTCTCGACCGCGGTCTCATGATCGGCCTTCGCGGCCGCCGCGGCCTGCTCGGCCTGGGCGTAGATCCTGTCGCTCTCGGCGATCTCCCCGCGGAGCTCGGCGATCGCGCGGCGATGGCGGAGAAGGCTGCCTTCGCCGTCCTCGACCGTCGTGCCGCCGCGGACCAGGCCCGTCGGCTCGAGCACGCTTCCGTCAAGCGCGAGCAGCGTCCAGCCCTGCAGCTGGGAGGCCCCGTTGCCCGAGATGAACGCGGCGCCGCCGGCGAACGACTCGACGAGAACGACGTTCTCGATGGCGCGAGCGGCGGCGATGTGGCTGGTCTTCACGAGATCGGTGAGCTTGCCCACCACGTTGAAGCCGTTCTCGATCAGGCGCGCGACGAGCGTGTCGTAGCTCGTGAACTCGCGCGAGGGTTCCTGGACGGTCGGCGCGGTGTCGAGCGAGCCGATGTGGATCGCGACGCGGCCCCGGCGATTCTCGCGGACCTCGTTGATGGCTTGCAGGGCGACCGAGGCTTCCTCGGCCACCAGGCTCTCGAGGCGCGCTTCGAGCAGGCCTTCGACGGCCGACTCGTAGCCCGCGCTCACTTCGAGCGTGTCGGCGAGGGCCAGGAGCTTGCGGCCCCCGGACTTCGCCCAGTCGAGCGCGGCCTTCGGGCCGTCGCCGAAGCCTTCGTGGGCGGCGGCGAGCTCCTCGAGGCTCTGGAGCTTGGACTTGAGCTGGGTCAGGACGCGATTCGCCTGCTCGCGGTTCTGCTCGGCGTGGCGCGCGGCCTCGTGGAGGCTCTGAACCTCGGTGCGCTGCTCGCGAACGGAAGCCTGAAGCCCGTCGCGGCGGGCCTTCTGCTCTTCCGACGCGGTCTTCGCGCGGCTGGCTTCCTCGGTGACCTGGGCGAGACGCTCGTTGTGCCCGGCGATCTGCTCTTCGGCGCGCTGGACCTGCGCCTGCGCCGACTCCATCCTCGACATGAGCGAGGCGGAACGGGAGGTGAGCTCGGTCGAGCGCTGGATCGACTGCATGAGCTCGCGCTTCGAGGCGTCGACCTCGCGGCGGAGCGTGTCCACCTGCTGGCGAAGCTCGCGGGCGCGGGCGTCCATCGTGCCGGCGCGCTCGGCCGACTCGGCGTAACGGCGGTCCGCATCGGCGGCTTCCGCTTCCTTGGAATCCAGGACCTGCCGGTCCGTCTCGATCGTCGCGAGGAGCTCCGACTTCTCCTGCTCGAGCGTCGTGCGCTGGGCGGTCAGGTCGTTCTGCCGGCGGCGCGAGAGGTCGAGAGCCGAGCGCTCGCGCGCGAGCTCGTCGGAATGAAGCTGGATCCGCGCCTGGAGATCTTCAGCGGCCTTGGTGTCGGACAGCTGGGCCACGCGATCGGTCTCGATCGAGTTCTCGGCCACCTGAAGCTCCGCGCGCATGCCCATGAGCTCCTGCTCGAGGGCGTCGCGTTCCTTCTTGAGCGCTTCGAGGCGCTGGCGCATGACCAGGGTCTTGCGGCGGCCCCAGGTCATCTCCTTGTCGAGGAGCTCGTCCTTGTACTTCCTGTACTGCTTGGCCTTCTGCGCCTGGCGCTCGAGCGAATTCAGGTTGCGCTCGATCTCCGCGATCACGTCGTTCAGGCGCGAGAGGTTGCCCTGGGTCGCTTCCATCTTGCGGAGCGACTCCTTCTTGCGGGCCTTGTACTTTGCGATACCGGCGGCTTCCTCGATCAGGAGGCGCCGCTCTTCGGGCTTCGCGTTGACGATCTTGCCGATCTGGCCCTGCTCGATGATCGAGTAGCCCTTGGCGCCTACGCCGGTGTCCATGAACAGCTCATGGATGTCCTTGAGGCGCGCGGGAACGCCATTGATGAAGTATTCGCCCTCGCCACCGCGATAAAGGCGGCGGGTGACGGAGATCTCCTTCGCGCGGAGGTGGAGGGGAATGTCCTGGACGGTCGCGCCCGCCGGAGCATTCGCGGTGTCGGGAACGTCGGTCTCGAGGACCAGCGTCGCCTCGGCCATGCCGAGCGGATTGTACTTGGACGATCCGTTGAAGATCAGGTCGTCGCTCGAGCTTCCGCGCATGTGCTTGTACGACTGCTCGCCCATGACCCAGAAGAAGGCATCGACGATGTTCGACTTGCCACATCCGTTCGGACCGACGATGCCCGTGATCGAATGATCGAAGTGCACGACGGTCTTGTCTTTGAACGACTTAAATCCCTGAATCTCTAGACGTTTTACCCGCATTCCTAGCGTCTCCCCACTCCTGGGCCCACTCTCAGCCCGAGACTCTAACAAGGCGACTAATAAAGGCAAGTACCTTCTCGTGGACCTTCTGTCGCCCGCCGCGGAGGCGCCGCACCCGCCAAGCAACATGCGTTGACCGACCGGCCCGAGGACCTAGAATTGTTCGAATGATCAGCAAAAAAATCGGAAGCGCGGTGGCGATCGTCGGGGCTCTCTGGGTTTTCGCGGGCGTGGATTTCGCCCAGGGATTCGGCAGGCCACGACCGATCCCGTCGCCCACACCCACCGAGTCGCCCACGCCGACTCCGTCGTACAATGTCGGCATCGAGATTTTCGAGAACGGCCCGGGGCAAGGCCCCCTGATTCCCGGCGCCACCGTCGACTTCGCGGGCGAGCGCCGCCAGGCCAACGAGCAGGGTTACATCACCTATTACCTTCCGGCCGGCGACTATCCGCTGCACATCGAGGCCGCGGGCTACGAGC
>CAYZKI010000178.1:0-7039 GCA_964478745.1 uncultured Bacteriovoracaceae bacterium | reverse complement strand
GATCGCGGCGCCGGTCTGGGGCGTGATCGTCACGGCGAAGTAGTTCGGGTCGCCCTGTCCGGGGTGCCCGTCGAGGTTCTGGAAGAAGGCATCGAGGCCCGACTTGAACGTCGCGACAGGGAGAATCGTGCCGGCCTGAGGGCAGACCTGCAGGCGGTAGGTGTGGCCATCGACGGTCTTCCACGGGCAGCCGGCGCCGGAGTTGTAACCGAAGCTCTCAGGGTCCACCTGGGAGCCCGGGAAGACCATGCTCTGGTCGTCCTCGTCGGTGACGAAAACGATCACGCGAAGAGCGCCCGGGCGGAAGAAAGCCGTCGAGGTCGACTCGTTGTCGGCGATGAGCTGGTTGATCGAGTTGAAGAACTTCTCGATCCCGATCCCCGCGACGCCGCCGCTCAGGTTCACCAGGAAGTCGCGATGCAGCCCGTCCGCCCAGGCCTGGTCGGCCGGGACGCCGGCGGGCGGGATCGTCGAGATGATGGGCTTTCCCGAACGGACCGTGTTGTTCATGATCGTGTTCACGCACTGGACCGTGCTGTCGAGATCGCCCGTGCCGCCGCGCGCGCAGTCGTCGGGGCCGTTCCAGCGGTCCTGCTGGTCGCGTACGTGGCAGCGGCTCATGAAGAACTGCGGATTGTTGTTGCTGGTCCAGCAGATCGTCGAGAGAGGGCCGTCATGCCTTCCGGGCACGAGCCGCGCCCACTGCGACGGATTGCCCGGGCCGACGTCGAGATTGGGGTTCGCCCCGTTGTACTCGGGCACCCCGTGCCGCACCTTCAGGCCGCCGCTCAGAGTGCCCGTCGAGGTGACGTAGGTCGAGCCCCACCACGTCGGGCTGACGAAAGGCGTCCGCCTGCGGGGATTGGCCGAGCTGGCCGGGTCGAGATAAGTGGACTGATATCCGCTCGCGCGCGAGTAGCGGTCGTTCCTGACCGAGTTGAGGTAACCCGCGAACGAAGGGTGCGCGAGGAAGGTGTCCTGGGTGATGACGGCGACGCGGATGTCCCAGGTGGGCTTCATGTAACGGGAAGCGAAGCTGTCGAAGCCGTCGCGGATCTTCTTCTGCGAGGGCCCCATGCTCGGCGAGTTGTCGACCACCCAGAGCATGTCGAGCTTCGTGTTGACGTCGATCGTGGACGTCGGGTCGAAGGTCTCCTCCTGCTGCGCGAGGCGGAAGTTCCCCGTGCCGGTGCAACCGGCCAGAGCAAAGGATCCCAGGAGCACGAGCATGAGAAGCGAAGCCATGGATTTGGGTCTCATACAGACAACCCTCAGATTATGTTAATTATACTTAAGAATTAATGCGACGCGCAATGAATATAAAACACTGAGTTTCCAGCGTGTTGCGCCTCATGAACGGCAATCTACGTTGATTTAGTTTATTTTAGGCGGACTTCGGGGCCTGACTCCCGGGCATTTCGGCAGGAAGCTCGAGGGTGAAGGTCGACCCCATCCCGGGCCGAGTGTTCACGCTGAGCCTTCCCCCGTGCGCCTCGACGATCTGCCGGGAAAGATAGAGGCCGAGCCCCAGGCCCGAGATCTGGCGGCTCGAAACCGCGCGCTCAAAGCGCTCGAAGATCTTTTCCGTCATCTCGGAGGCGATCCCCATGCCGTGGTCGATGACCCGAAGCCTGGCCATCCCTCCCGCGGCGTCCGGTCCCTCGACCCGGATCTCGATAGGCCTGCCCTCGCCGTACTTGATCGCGTTCGAGATCAGGTGGCCCACCGCCTGCTCGATGCGGCCGCGGTCCCAGCTCCCCAGGGCGGACGCCCCGACAGGCTCGAGCGTGATGAGATATCCCTTCTGATCCGCCTCTTCCTGGAAAACGGCGATGGCGTGCCTCACCACCTCCGCCAGGTCCGTCGGCTGGCGCGCGAGCTTCAGCCTGCCCAGCCTGACGCGCGTGAGGTCGAGAAGCTCGTCCAGGAGGGCCGCGAGCTTCTGGCTCTGCCTCTCGCAGACGGAAAGGGCATGGTCGAGCTCCCGCACCGGGATCATCCCGGGCTCCCCCCGCCTCTCGGCCTTCTGGGCCTGGCGCCGGAGAACCTGGAGGTGCAGATGCAGGGAAGTCAGGGGCGTCTTGAGCTCGTGGCTCGCGATCGACATGAACTCGTCGCGCACGCGAAGCGCTTCCCGCGCCTCATGCAGCGCGAGCTCGCGGTCCGTCGTGTCCTGCATCGCGCCCAGCATCCGGACGGCGCGGCCCCGCGCATCGTGAACGACGAAGCCGCGATCCAGCACGCGCGCGTAGGTTCCGTCCCCTTTCCTGAAGCGGTACTCGCCCTGCCAGAACTCCCCGCCGCTGTCGATCAGGTCGTGGACCGCGTGGGTCACCGTCTCCCGGTCGGAGGGATGGATGTGCTCGTACCACCAGGCGGCGCGCGAGTGCCGGTCCTCGGGGCGGTGGCCCAGCTGCGAAACGATGGCCTCGTTCCACGAGACCTCGTCCGTCAGCAGGTTCCAGTCCCAGATCGCGTCACGCGTCGCGCGGCCGACGATCCGGTAGCGATCGTTGCCCTCGCGGAACTTCCGTTCAGCTTTCCTGCCCCGGTCGATCACGGCCGCGATGAGCACGGAGGTCAGGATGAAGAGTCCCAGCCGGAGCAGCTCGCTCGAATGACGCGCCTGAAAGGTGAAACGGGGCTCGAAGAACAGATAGTAGGCGCCGAGGACGCCGACCGCGATGGAGAACAGCGCGGGGCGAAGGCCCAGGTACCAGGCGATCAGGAAGGTGGCCGGATAGAGGATGCCGAGCGCGGACACCTGCGACGCGCTGAGGATCGCGTACTGAACGCCGAGGGCCAGGGCCGTCGCGAGCAACGCTAGGCCGTAACGAGCTGTGCCGTGCTCACGATCCAAACGGGTTGTCTCCCTAGAACTCCCAAGCTAGCAAGCCACAAGCCGCGCTTCCGCGCCTGACGCGTGAATGTAAGAGAATACCGCGTCAACGCCTTGACGCGCGAGTAAACTTTGCGCGCGATTTTTACACAATCTTAGTTTTATAATCCTGCCACATGCAGTACTTCGATGACCTGATCCGCCGTTACCGGGATCCGATCCGCGACTGGGTTCTCAGGGAAGTGAGGAATCCGGAAAGCTCCGAGGACGTCACCCAGGAGATCTTCCTGAAGGCGTATCGCTTCCGCGACAGCTACGACCCGAGGCTTCCCTTCTCGTCGTGGCTCTGGGCGATCGCGCGAAACGCGGTCAAGGACTGGAAGCGGGCCGCGGCCGGGAAGTCCGTGCCTTCCCTGGCCGATCCGGAGGCGGTCGACTCCATTCCGGAGGGCTCGGCGAACGCCGAGACGCTGCTCATGGAGAAGGACGATCAGCGCGAGATCCGCCGCGCCGTGGTCCGGCAGCTCAGGAAGCTCACGCCGTCGCAGCAAAGGATCTTCTGGCTCAGGTTCGTCAAGCACCTCTCCTACGGGGAGATCGCGGAGCGGCTCGGCCTGAGCCTGGACGCGGTCAAGTGCGCGGTCTACCGTGCCAGGCTGACCTTGAATCCGGCGTGAAGCCTCTGGCTCAGGCGCTCTCGGCGCCCGCGTCCCCGCCCGGAGGCGCGGTTTCCAACCCGGGCGCGGAGCGCGCCTCCTCGAGCGGAAGCTCGATCGTGAACTTGGCTCCGCGGCCGAGCTGGCTCTCGACGCGGACGTCGCCGTCGTGAGCGGCGACGATCTGCCGGATCACGTAGAGCCCGAGCCCCAGCCCGCCGAAGTTCCGCGCGGATACCGCGCGCTCGAACGGGCCGAAGATGCGCTCCTGGTCCTCCTTCGAGATGCCGATGCCGTGGTCCTCGACCACGATGCAGGCGCGATCATCCCTGGAGGCGACGCTGACCGAGATGGGCCGGCCCTGGCCGTACTTGATCGAGTTCACCAGGAGGTTCGAGACGATCTGCTCGACCCGCACGCGGTCGACGTGCCCCTCGACGTCCTCGTTAGCCGAAAGCGTGATGACGCTTCCCGAGACCTTCGCCTGCTCGGCGAACCGGGCAGCCACTTCCCTCACGAGCGCGCTCACGTTCACCAGCTCGCGCTCGAGGGTCAGCTTCCCGCTGCGGATGCGGGACACGTCGAGCAGGTTGTCGACCAGGCGGTCCAGCCGGTCGCTCTGGCGGTTCAGCACATCGAGCCTCTCCTCGAGGGAGCTGGCCACGATCGGCTCCTTCGGGGCCTTCTTGATCATCCTCATCAGCAGCTGGAGCTGGAGCTTCAGCGAGGTGATGGGAGTCTTCAGCTCGTGCGACGCGATCGAGAAGAACTCGTCGCGGGAGTGGAGCGAGTCGACGAGCTCGGCCTCGGCCCGCTTCTGGTCATCGATGTCCGTCATGGTCCCGAACCACTCCACGAGCTTGCCCGAGGAGTCGGAGGTCGGGATGGCGCGCGAGAGGAACCAGCGGTACTGCCCGTCCAGCCGCCGATAGCGGAACTCGACGTCGAACGCCTCGGTACGGCGGATGGCGCCGTCCCAGGCCTGCCGTACCCGTTCGCGATCGTCCTCGTGAACCAGCTTGTACTCGGGATCGCCCACGCCTTCGGCCAGCGGCATGCCCGTGTACTGGGCCCAGCGCTGGTTCCGGTAGGTCACCCGGCCCTGCGGGTCCGCGGTGTAGACGATGCTCGGGATGGACTCGGCCAGGAGCTGGTACCGCCGCGCCTCCGCCTGGCGGACCTGGGCCACTTCCTTCTCGCGAAGGAGCGCGGCCTGCCTCTCCACCTCTTTCGCCTTCCGGAAGAGATCGACGAAAACCGCGACCTTGGACCGCACGATGGCGGAGTCCAGGGGCTTGAGCAGGAAGTCCACGGCTCCGACCGAGTAGCCGCGGAAGATGTGCTCGGCATCGCGGGCCACGGCCGTCAGGAACAGGATGGGAATGGCCTGCGTGCTTTCCCTCTTCTTGATCAGCGAGGCGACCTCGTAGCCGTCCATGTCGGGCATCATGACGTCGAGCAGGATCACGGCGAACTCTTCCCGCAGAAGGGCTCTGAGCGCCTCCTGGCCCGAGGTCGCCCTCACGAGCCGGTAGTCCGGCCGCCTGAGGATCGCCTCGAGAGCGAGAAGGTTCTCCGGATGGTCATCGACCAGGAGGATGCTTACGGGGCGAGCGGCCTGTTGCTGATTCATGGGGGTCATCGCCCTTACTCCAGCTCGGGCAGGTGGGTGCGGATCACGGAAAGGATCTCGTCGTTGTCGACCGGCTTGGCCATGAAATCCGTGAAACCCGCCTCGGTCGCCTTCTGGCGGTCCCCCGCCATCGCCTTCGCGGTCACCGCGATGATCGGGACGGCGCGAAGCTTCTCGATCTGGCGGATCCTTCGCGCGGCCTCGTAGCCGTCCATATCCGGCATCATGATGTCCATGAGCACGACGTCGATCCGGTTGCCGGAAGTGAGCGCGGCGATCGCGTCCTCGCCGTTGTCGACCGCCGTCACCCGCGCTCCCTGGGTCTCGAGGAAGCTCGCCAGCGCGAAAAGGTTCCGCGCGTCGTCGTCGACCAGCAGGATGCGCTTGTCGAGCAAAGCCTTCCCGCTCTCGTAAGATTGATAGGCGCGCAGAGAGCCGTTCGGGCGCCCCGCGGGCTTGTGGAAGTTTTCCCGATCGAGCAAAGCCCCGCCGATCGCGGCGAGCAGGTTTTCCTGCTGGCCGGGATTGGCCACGTAATCCGTTCCGCCCGCCTCCAGGGTCCGATCCAGGGCTTCCGGAATCAGCTTTCCGCTGTAGGTGATGATCGGAAGCTCGCGGAACTGCTCGTGCGACCGGATCTCGCGGATGGCGTCGAAGCCATCCATCTCCGGCATGACCACGTCCATCAGGGCCACGTCGAACTCCTTCGGGTAGGTCCTGAGGTAGCTCAGCGCCTCGCGCGCCGAGCTCGCGGTCTTTACCTTCATCTGCTTGCGCTCGAGGAACTGCGTCACCGCGTACTGGCTGCGAGGATCGTCGTCGACGACCAGCACCGACTTGCCGGCGAGATGCCGGGAGAAATCGTGCGACGAGAGCAGCTTTCGGGTCGAGACCTGCACCTGATCGAGGTTCTCCCGGAACCGGGTCTCCAGGTCCTCGAAGTTCATGGGCAGGTACAGCGTGAACGTGCTTCCCCGGCCCACCTGGCTTTCGAGCTGGATTTCGCCGCCGAGGAGCCTGACGAGCTCGCGGCTGATGGTCAGGCCGAGGCCCGTGCCTCCGTAACGGCGGGCCGTGGTCGTGTCGGCCTGCTGGAACGCCTCCCAGATCAGCTGCTGCTTGTCCTCGGGGATGCCGATACCGCTGTCCGTCACGCGGAAGGCAAGGACGCCCTTCGCGCGGGCAAGCGTCGGATTCGTGTATCGGATGCCGCGATCGGCCAGGGCCACCTCCATCCGGATCGAGCCGTGCTCCGTGAACTTGAACGCGTTCGAGAGCAGGTTCTTGAGCACCTGGTTGAGCCGCTGGCGGTCGGTCGCGATGACCGGGGGAGCTTTCGGGTCCAGCTGCACCGAGAACTCCAGGCCCTTCTGCTGCGCGATCGGCTTGAAGCTCTGCTCGATGAACTCTCGGATCTCCTTGAGCCGGATCTCCTGGACCTCGATGCTGACCTTGCCCGCCTCGATCTTGGAAAGATCCAGGATCTCGTTGATGAGGGCAAGAAGGTCGGTTCCCGACGAGTAGATGGTCCGGGCGTACTCGACCTGCTTCTGCGTGAGCGTCGACTCCTCGTTGTCCGAGAGCATCTTCGCCAGGATCAGCAGGCTGTTGAGGGGCGTGCGCAGCTCGTGGGACATGTTCGCGAGGAAGTCCGACTTGTACTTGGAGATCTGCTGGAGCTCCTTCGCCTTCTCCTCGAGGGTCGCGCTCGCTTTGGCGATCTCCCTGTTCTTGACCTCGAGCTGGACGGCCTTGTCCTCCAGCTCCTTGGAGCGTCCTTCGAGCTCGACGTTCGACTTCTGGAGCTCCTTCAGGAGCTCTTCCGTCCTCATGCTCGCGCCGATCATGTTGAAGACGACGCCGATGCTCTGCATGAGCTGCTCGAGGAACGAGAGGTGGATGCTGCTGAAC
>CAYZKI010000177.1:0-7039 GCA_964478745.1 uncultured Bacteriovoracaceae bacterium | reverse complement strand
CGCGCTTACCCCCAACGCTTTCCAGGGGCGATGATGAGTCGCTCTGCGGCTTAGCTGCCTAGCATCGGTCCCCAGCCTCGCGCAAACTCATTCGGTGACTTCATCCCGAGCGAGCTGTGCGGGTGAAGCTCGTTGTAGTCCTCCGTCCTCCATGTCTCGATCTTTCTTCTCGCGTCCTCGAGGCTGCGAAAGACGTGCTCGTTCAGGCACTCGTCGCGGAAGCGCGAGTTGAAGCTCTCGATGAATGCGTTCTCGTTCGGCTTTCCGGGAGTGATGAAGTCGTGCTCGATGCCGGTGGTCTCGACCCAAGCCCGAAGTGCGTTCGATTGGTATTCAGGGCCGTTGTCTGACCTGAGCCGTTCTGGAAGGGCACCCAAGCCTCCGAGAAATCGTCCGACCGCCTCGCCTCCGATTGCGTGATCAACCAGGATTCCCACGCATTTCTTCGTGAAGTCATCGACGACAGTGAGGCACTTGAGCTTCCGGTTCGTCATCAGCCAGTCATGCACGAAATCCATCGACCAGACCTCGTTGGGCCGCGTGGGCGCGGGTCTGACGATCTTCGGAAGACGCGCAATACGCTTTCTTCTTCGCTTCTTCACCTGCATGCCCATCTCCCGGTAGATTCGGGCCGTGCGCTTGTGGTTGATCGAATGGCCGCTTTTTTCAAGCCAGTCCTGAAGACGCGGGAGTCCGCGCCTGGAGAAGCGCCTGACGAACTCGGTGATCGCGACTCGGATGGGTTCGTCAGAAGCGATTCTCTTGGGGATGTATCGGAATCCTGTTCTCGTGATTCCGACGGTACAACAGGCCCGAGACACCGAGCGGCGGCGCTCATCCCTGAGGTCCGCCACCACTCGTCGTTTCTGTTCGGGCCTTACCAGTTTTTTGAGTTGATGTACTTCAGGTCATCGATCGTGATCGCCTGGTCGGCCACCAGCCGCTTGAGCTTCTGATTCTCGGCCTGGAGTGACTTGAGGAGCTTCACGTCAGCCACCTCCATGCCGCCGTACTTCTTCTTCCAGACGTAGATCGTCTGCATGTGCACACCGAGCTCCCGGCAGAGCGTTTTCACGTCCGTGCCGGTCTCTAGGCGCTTAAGCGCAGCGGTGATCTGTTCTTCGGTAAATCGTTTCTTCATGGTCACTCCTTTGGCCTCTTGGGCCTATGTTAACGCGGAGTGACTCATCGTGCCTACTGGTTAGCTGGCGGGGGTAAGCGCGCCACCAAGGAGCGCGTCATCGAGGCGATCCAGTCGGGCGTCGACGACTACATCGTCAAGCCCCTCACCATCGCCCAGATCCAGAGCAAGGTTTACGGAGTCCTCATCAAGAAGCAGGTACTCTTATGAACGCCAACCAGCACCACGAGAAAATCCAGGAGTTCATCGACGAGCTTTCGGGCTTCGCCAAGGTCGCGGAAGAGACCCTCGCCACGATCGAGAAGGACCTCGAGGCGAACAAGAGCCTCTTCAGCGTCTTCGAGGAGCGCATGTACACGATCCGCGGGACCGCGCAGCAGCTCTCGCTCCCGCACGTCGCGAACATCGCCGGGCTGGCCGAGGAGCTCGCCAACAAGGGAACGACCGCCCCTTCGCGCGCGCACGTCCGCAAGTGCGTGGGCTGCCTCTGGGACGCGCTCACCACGGTGAAGCACCTGCTCGTCCACTATCAGGAAGAGACGAACGAGGAGCAGGCGATCCTGATCAACCGCCTCGAGTCGACGCTGAAGTCACTGGGCGGCGCCCGTCCTACGGTGAGCGAGGACGAAATCGCAGCGCTCCTACGCGCCAGGCGACAATGATCACGTACGCAAGCTGAGCGACGCAGAACGCGACGACCCAGCCGGTGCCGCCCGAGGCGAAGCCGTAGGTGTGCTTGCCCTCGCCGAGCACGAAGTTCACCCCGTACCAGGCCATGAGCACGGACAGGAAGGCCGCGACCGACCAGGCCGCGAAGCCGAACTGGCCGATCAGGTTCGCGTAGCGCGCGTGCAGGATCACCAGATAGCAAAGCAGCGCGATGAGGGCCCAGACCTCCTTCGGGTCCCAGCCCCAGAAGCGTCCCCAGGACTCGTCGGCCCAGACGCCGCCGAGGATCGTGCCTGCCGCGAGCAGCACGACGCCGAACTGGATGGCGCGGTACGTGAGCTGGTTCATGCTGGCGATCTTCGCCTTCGACTCCGGATCGGGCCTGAGGAAGTTGAAGATCGAGACGTTCGCGAGCCCGAGGCTCAGCGCGAAAGCCGCGTAGCCCAGCGTGATCGTGAGCACGTGGATGGTGAGCCAGTAGTTGCTGCGCAGGACGGCGGTCAGCGGATGGATGCTCGGGTCCATGATGGCCGGGGCCGAGTCCGCGGCGATCAGCGTGAAGGCCGCGACCGCGGTGGCCACCGCGAGCGTCACCACCTGGCGATGCAGCAGGTAGAGGATCGCCGCGAAGATCACGACGCCGTAGCTCACCCAGATGACCGACTCGTACATGTTGGTCACGGGCGGGCGCCCGGAGATGAACATGCGCATGCCGAATCCCGCCGTGTGAAGCAGGAAGCCCGAGGCCAGGATCAGCTTGCCCAGGCCCACGATGCGGCTGTCGCGGCCGCGGAAGATGCCGACGGTGAACGTCACGGCCGCCACGAGATAGAGGATCCACGACCAGCGGAAGGGCTTCGAGCGGTTCAAAAGCGCCTCGACCTCCAGCTTGCGCTTCATCTCGTCGTTGAAGCCCTGGATCTCGCCCTCGACCGCGGCTCTCGCCAGCGGGCCCGAGCGCTCGAACTTGGCCTGATCGCCATCCTTATATCCGCGGACCAGGTCCACGAAGTGCTGGCGGATGAACTTGCCCTGCTCGCCCTGCGCGGCGAGCGAGAGCCACGCCTTCTCGTCCGGCTGCGGGATCACGGTCCAGGCGTCGCCCGACGCGATCGCGCGGAAGGTGCCGAGCCGGTCGAGCGTGCGCCTGAGCTCCACGTCGCGCGGGTGCAGCTTCTCGCCTTCGCGCGGCGGCGTGCGCTGCATCTCCTGCGCGTACTGGGCGAGCGCCATGTTGTCCATCAGCTCGCGCGGCGCGTACTTGTGGCGCTTCTCGTCGAGCTGAAGCTGCCGGAGCACGTCGGTGCGGCCGATCTTGATGAAGGGCACGTCGAGCCAGGAGTGCGGAAGCGCGATCCACGAGAACAGGAGATCGACCGGCTCCCAGCCTTCGTACTTCTGCGAGCCCGTGACGAAGAGCGCGAGATCGCGCGCGAACGTGTCGAGCGGCTTGAGCCTGCCGCCGCTCTGGATCGGGATGAGCCCCGCCTCCCTGAAGTTCCAGCTTCCGCGCTTCTCGGCCGGCGGAGCCACCGAGCTCGCCGGGTGCGGCTCGGGCGCGCCGGTCGCGGCGACGGCGCCCGAAGCTGCTGGCGCCCCCGTCGGAGCGTCCTCGGCGTAAGCCTGGGGCACGAAAAGGAGTGCGGCGACAAGGAGTGTTGAACGGGTTTTCATAAAGGTACGGCCTCCGCGACGGCTTTGGAACGTTTGTAGCGCATGGCGAACAGGAGAATCGAGCCCAGGACGATCAGCAGCGAGCCCCAGTATTTCCACCAGCGGCCCGGATCGCGATTCACCGAAAGGATCGAGGTGGTCGGGCGCGGCTGGGCGTCCTCGTAGCTGGCCTGGTAGAGCGTGTAACCCATGTACTCGAGCGGCTCGTTCATCCGGATCAGGTACTCGAACGACTCGCTCTCGGGGCCGAAGACCGTGACGAGCGAGGAAAAGCCGCCGGGATCTCGCGTTCCAGGATTGAAGTCGATCTTGAAGCGCTCGAGCCTGACGGAGAACGGGAGCGCGACGCGCTTGGGGAAGTACGCCACCTCGACGTCGTGATCGGCGAGCTGGACGACCGCGCGGTCGCCGAGCCCGAGCCAGAGCGAGGTCTCGGCGTTCGAGCCCGCCTTCGCGTTCCGGGCCACCAGGCGAAGCGCCGACGGCGGAACCACCTGCCCGTACTGGATGCGCGCGGGCTTGTAGCTGGTCTGCGCGGTCGCGTCCGGGATCCACTCCTCGATCGTGAGGACGAGCCCCTTCCAGTCCGGCTCGAACTTCGAGCCCTTGACCTTGCCGCCCGCGAACCTGCCTTTCATCGTGTTCCCGCGCGGCGAATAGGCGACGTACTCGACGCCTCCGTCCTTCCCGGGAATGAGCTCCAGGCGGTTCATCTTCTCGGGCTGCCCGGGATCGACGCCGATCGAGAAGCGCGTCGGGCCGAAGTTGGTGCGCGCCCACGACGAGTCACCGGCCCAGAGCCAGAGCTCCTGGTTCAGGCGCATCGGCCCGCCGGCGAGCCTGAGCTTCACGGCCGGAGTGGCGCTCATGCCCACGGGCCTGGGCCCGGTTCGCGGGACGAAATTGAAGACGGGATCGGCGCGCGAGATGTACTCCTCGGCGCGGATGTCGTACGGCAGGCCGTACTCGGAGACGTGGAACGGCTTGAAGTCCGCGTTCGGCGGCAGCCACTTCACCGGCACCGTCCGCACCTGCGTCTTCTCCGCGAAGATCAGCGCGTTCTCGTAGAGGTCGACGGCGGCCGTCGTCTCGCCTTCCGTGAAGCGAAGGTTTCCGTCCAGGCCGATGCGGTACGTGAGCCACGAGCCCCAGAGCAGGATCAGGATCCCCAGGTGCGCGAGCAGGAACGGCGTGTGCTGTTTCTTCCACGGCCAGCGGCTCACGGCGACGAAGAAGATCTGCAGGCCCAGGAGCCCGAGCAGCCCGTAGAACCAGAGCGTCTGGTAGACCCAGTACTGCGCCGTCGGCGTGTCGAACTCCGACTCGACGACTGTGGCCACAGCGAGCGCGAGCGCCAGGCTCGCGATCACGAAAACGGCGAGCTTCAGCGAGATCAGGGTCCGGTAGATGAAACGGAGGACGGCGTCTATGGCCTTCACTTCACGCGTTCCTCTCAAAGCCTCTTCATCGGAGGCAATTCGAGGGCGATCTGCTTGCCGCGATCGGGCGGAACCTCGCCGGTGAGGGCCATCGGCACGCCGGCAAGCTGAAGCACCTCGCGCTGGACGACGCGCTCGCGGGCGAGCATCTCGCCCGGCAGGTCCTTGCGCGCCTTCTCGTCGACGACGCGGTCGTAACGGCGCTTGCGGAAGAGCCCGGCGTTGCGGCCCACGCAGATGCGCGCGCGGCCGCGCAGGCCGAGCGCGTAGAACCAGCCCTGGCGCTGGCCGGGGCCGGTGAAATCGATGAGCAGGTCCACGCGGCGCGGAGCCGAGGAGCCGATGGGCTTGCCGAGCGTGGTCAGGAAGAAGATCGCCGCGTCCGGGTAGACGAGCAGGATCTTCTGGCGGAGCGACTCGGTGTCATAGACCATCGCCTTGGCGGACAGGACCACCAGGATGGTTTTCACGCCCTTGAACTGGTTCTTCGCCGCTTGGCGTTCACGCTCGATCTTGGCGAGCAGAGATGAAGTGTCCGGGTCGAGGCCAGAGAGGGAGCCAGGGTTCGACATTGGTAGATCAACCTCGCGGTATTTTTATTGAAACCTACCCTACGCGCCGACCCGCGTGAAGCGGAAACTCCAGCAATCGGCACTCGATCGGACCGTTGAAAAGAGGGATTCGACGCGTCGCTTGCAAGCCGATTCCCTTGGCAAGCTCGGGGCTTCCGGTGAAGACGTAACCGGTCCATCCGGCGAACTTCTGTTTAAACGTATCACCGATTTGCTTGTAGAGAGGCTTGAGCTCCTCGACCTCGCCGAGCCGCTCGCCGTACGGGGGGTTCACGATGATCACGCCCTTCGGTGCGACGGCCTCGGCCTTGTCCAGGGTGCGCTTCTCGATGTGGACGCGTCCGCGCAGCCCGGCGTTCTCGAGGTTCTCGAGGGCCGCGTGAACGGCGCGCGCGTCCTCGTCGTAACCGACGATGGGGCCGAGCTTGCGGTCGGCCGACGCCTCCTCGCGGTCCTGCGCCTCCTCGAGCACGCGCTTCCAGGCCTGGGCGTCGTGGTTCAGCCATTTGAGGAAGCCGAAGTAGCTCCGGTCCAGGCCGGGCGCGATGTCGAGCGCCATGCGGGCGGCTTCGAGAGGAAGCGTGCCCGAGCCGCACATCGGGTCGAGGAAGGCCTGCCCTTCGGATGCGGCCTTGGGCCAGCCCGCCTCGAGCAGGATGGCGGCCGCGAGGTTTTCCTTCAAGGGCGCCGCGACGCCCTCGGTGCGGTAGCCGCGCTTGTGCAGGCTCTCGCCCGAGAGGTCGATGCTGACGGTCGCTTCGCCCTGGTTGATGTAGACGTGCACGCGGATGTCCGGGCGCTCGAGATCGATCGAGGGGCGCGTGTCCTTCGTGCTGCGGAACTGGTCGACGATGGCGTCCTTCACCTTGAGCGCGCCGTAGTGCGTGTGCGTGACGGCCGTTCCGGACTGGCGCGAGGCCGCGAACTCGACGGCGAGCGTCCCGTTCGCGCGCATGTGGTCGGACCAGCGAATGGACTTCACGCCGGCGTAGAGCTTGGCCTCGTCGGGAGCGGCGAACTTCTTGATCGGGAGCAGGATGCGGTTGGCGACGCGCGACCAGAGGCAGACCCGGTACGCCGTCTCGATCGTGCCGGTGAAGTAGACCCCGGCCCGGACCGGCTCGACCTCGGAAATGCCGAGGCCTTGGAGCTCCTGCGCGAGCAGGGGCTCCAAGGCCTTTGCGGTCGTTGCGAAAAACTTGTGATGGCTGGGGGTGGAAGTCGGCATGACCCCACCCCCTTAATCAGATTTCAGGCGGTCGAGTCAAAGCAATCCGTCCTTTCTTTCAGTCGAAATACCCGGAGAGGTAGAACCCGGGCTGGTTGTGGCTGGAAAACACCCAGAGCTGCCTTTCTTTCAGGGGCCGTCTCGAGCCCGAGCGCCTTTGTTCGACGGCGATGACCCGGTAGTAGTCGCGTGTCCGGCTCTCCATTCCCTCCAGCTCGGAGGCCTCCCATCGAAGGATCCGCCAGACCTTCCCGCTGCGGGGATGAATGAGGAAGTCCCCGTCCTTTTCGACGAGCTCAGGCTCGCTGAGCAGGCG
>CAYZKI010000176.1:5212-7070 GCA_964478745.1 uncultured Bacteriovoracaceae bacterium | reverse complement strand
CGATGCGGCTCGGGGACAAGAGTCCTCTCGACGCGCGCGACCCGAGCGACTTGGGCCGCTTCGGCATGGGGCTCAAGACCGCCTCCTTTTCGCAATGCCGACGACTGACGGTCGCCAGCCGCAAGGAAGGTCGGCTCTCGTGCCTTCGGTGGGACCTCACGAAGCTCGCCGAGCGGCCTCTCGACTGGCTGATGTTCGAAGGGCCCGAGCCGGGCTCCGAGGCGTTTCTCGGCCCGCTCGACGCCAACGCCTCCGGAACTCTGGTGCTCTGGGAGGACCTCGACCGGATCGTCACCGACGGCTACACCGCTGAGGATTTCGCGGACCTCACCGACCAGATCGAAGCGCATCTGGCGATGGTCTTCCATCGATTGATCGAGGGCCCTCGCCCGGACTTCGAGCTTCGAGTGAACGGACGCGCGGTGAAGCCGTGGGACCCGTTCATGACCGACCACCCCTCGAAGACGTGGAGCTCGCACCCGGCGAGGCGCCAGACGCCTTCGGGCATTGTGGAGATCGAAGGCCACGTGCTGCCTCACAAGGACAGGCTGACGCCGGCGGAGTTCGAGCGCGCCGCCGGCCCGAACGGCTGGACCGCGCAGCAAGGCTTCTACGTCTACCGAAACCGGCGTCTGCTCGTGGCCGGCGGTTGGCTCGGGCTGGGCCAAGGCCGCGCCTGGAACCGCGAGGAGTCGCACCGGCTGGCTCGGATCCGACTGGACATCCCGAACACGGCCGACGCGGAGTGGAAGATCGACATTCGCAAGTCCACGGCGCGCGCGCCGGTCTCGTTGCGCTCGTGGTTGACGCTCCATGCCGAAGACACGCGCGAGCGCGCGCGCAAGGTGTTCGCGTTTCGCGGGATGCCGACAACCGGCCGGGGCCGGGCGCCGATCGAGCAGGCTTGGCGGGTGGAGCACACCAACGGCGGCGCCAAATACAGGATCGACGAGAAGCATCCGGCCGTCGCCGCCGCGCTCGAGGCGAGCGCGCAGCAGGCGCCGCTGATCAGGGCCATGCTGCGCGTCATCGAAGAGACCGTTCCGGTGCAGCGCATCTGGCTAGACACGGCGGAGCAGCGCGACACGCCGCGAACGGGCTTTGCGGGCGAGCCGCCGGCCGCTGTCGCCCAGGTGCTCGCGACCATCTTCCAGGACATGGTCGGCCGAAAGGGGCTCAGCGCGGAGGACGCGCGCAAGGCGCTGCTCTCCACCGAGCCCTTCCAAAACTATCCGGCCCTGATCGCCGCCCTGCCCGGGCCTGGCGGACCCGAGCCAGCGCAGAACGAACCAGAGGGGAAGTCATGAGCGAAGACGACAAGAAGCTCGCCAACGTGATCAGCATCGCGCAGACGCTGCTCAGGGCGGAGAAGGACACCGCGAAGATCACGCCAACCCTCATCGAGGAGAAGGTAAAGATCGCGGCCAGCGTGATCTCCCCTACCGATCCCGAGGCCGTGGACCAAAAGGCGGCCATCGCAACGCTCATCCAGCGATTCAGCCACTGGATCGGGAAGACCGCCACCTTGAAGGACGTCACCGGCCACGTCGAATGGCTGGTCGCCGCGCGCAAGAAGGACTGGCTCTATTGGGCGAGATACCGCGACTACCTCGAGCAGAAGCTCGCCACCGACGTGGTCGACGCCCTGGATGCTTCCACTGACGACATCCTAGCCCTCATGGAAGACCCGAAACGTCCGGGGCCCTGGGACCGCAGGGGGCTGGTCGTCGGGCACGTCCAGTCCGGCAAGACCGGCAGCTACACCGGACTGATCTGCAAGGCGGCGGACGCGGGCTACAAGATCATTATCGTGCTCGCGGGGATGCACAACAACCTGCGCTCGCAAACGCAGGTGCGG
>CAYZKI010000176.1:0-5202 GCA_964478745.1 uncultured Bacteriovoracaceae bacterium | reverse complement strand
CGGGGTGGCCGACTTCGGGGGAGACCTGCAGACGCATTCGGGCACGACGCGCGCCGACAACGGCGACTTCAACAGCACGATCGCGAACCACTTCGCCGCGATTTCGCCGGAGGAGCGGCCGTGGCTGTTCGTGGTCAAGAAGAACAAGAGCGTGCTCACGCAGCTCCTCAAGTGGATTCGCGAGCGCGTCGCCGACGCCCAGGACGCGAGCGACGGCCACAAGGTCGTGAGCAAGCTGCCTTTGCTCGTCATCGACGACGAGGCGGACAACGCGTCTGTGGACACCGGGGAGCAGTTGTTCAACGAGGACGGGACGCCGGACGAGGAGCACCAGCCCAAGGCGATCAACAGTCTGATCAGGCAAATCCTGCATTCGTTCGCGATGAAAGCGTATGTCGGCTACACGGCCACGCCGTTCGCCAACATCTTCATCCACCGCAAGGGAGCCACGAAGCTCGAAGGCCCCGACCTGTTCCCGCGCTCCTTCATCATCAACCTCGCGGCGCCCTCCAACTACGTCGGTCCGCTGCGCATCTTCGGCCGCATGACGAAGGAAGGCCGCAAGGGCAGCCTGCCCTTGACCCGGGAGATCCAGGACACCTTCGACGAGCAGGCGCAGCAAGGCTGGATGCCGCCCAAGCACAAGCGGGACCATCAGCCGACACACCTGGGCCAAGAGAACGTGCCGCCCTCGCTGGTCGAGGCGATCTGCTCGTTCGCGATCGCTTGCGCGGTCCGGGTGCTCCGAGGCCAGGGTTCGCAGCATTCGTCCATGCTCGTGCACGTCACGCGCTTCGTGGACGTGCAAAAGCATGTGCGCGACCAGGTGGACCAAGCCGTCAAGCGGATCAGGCAGGCGGTCGGCCGCAGGGGCGACTACGAGGCGCAGCTCGCGCGCATGAAGAAGCTCTGGGAGGACGACTTCGTTCCCACCAGCGCGAAGGTCGCCGATCTCGCGGGCGATTCGGGCGAGTCCTTCGAGCTCCCGTCCTGGGACGAGGTGCTCGCGGCGCTCCCCGACGTCATGGCCGACATCGAGAGGAACGTGCGGTCGATCAACGGCACCGCCAAGGACGCGCTCGACTACGCGAGCGACGGCGTGGGGTTGAAGGTGATCGCGATCGGCGGCGACAAGCTCGCTCGAGGGCTGACCCTCGAGGGGCTCTGCACGAGCTACTTCATCCGCACGACGAAGATGTATGACACGCTCATGCAGATGGGGCGCTGGTTCGGATACCGCCCCGGCTACATGGACCTGTGCAGGCTCTACACGAGCCCGGAGCTCGTCGAGTGGTTCGGCCACATCGCGGACGCGTCCGAGGAGCTGCGCGACGAGTTCGACACGATGGTCGAACGCAAGGGCACGCCCGAGGAATACGGGCTCAAGGTGCAGTCGCACACGGTATTGACCGTCACTTCGCCGCTGAAGATGCGCAACTCCGAGACGCTTTCGCTCTCATACAGCGGCACGCTGGCGCAGACGGTTGCCCTGCCCCGCGACCCCGAGCAGCTGCGCGCGAACTTGAACGCGGCAGACACTCTCATTTCCGCCATCCGCGCTCCCGACGTGCCCGGCCCGGTTCAGCCGCGCGAGGACGGCGAGGACCGTTGGCCGCGCAGCAGCGTCTGGCTGGACGTTCCTTCCGGCGCGGTGCTGGATTTCCTTGGAAGCTACGTCACGCATCCTCGCGCGACGAGCGCCAAGAGCTCCGTTCTGGCCGACTTCGTGGGCCGGATGAACGAGATCGGTGAGCTCTCGCTGTGGACCGTGGCTCTCATGGCCGAAGGGCATGCGGGCAAGCCGCACAGGTTTTCGAGCGGCCTCGAAATCTCCACCTACCCTTCGCGCTCGGACACCGGCGTCGCCGGGCGCTACTCGATCGGCGTGCTCACCGACCCGAGCGACGAGGCCATCGACTTCGGATTGGACCCTTGGCGCGACGCCCTCGAGCGCACGCGCAAAGTCTGGAAGCCCGACCCGGCGCGAGGGCGCGTCGACCCCCCGACGCGTCCCAGCGGCCGCAAGATCCGCGAGGTCCGCGGGTCGTCGAGCTCCGGCCCCTTGAACCGCGGCGTGCTGCTGATCTATCCGCTCTCTCCGTTCACCGGACAAAAGGAGGGCCAATTGATCGTCAACGGATGGGACAAGCCGATCGTCGCGTTCGCCATCGGCTTTCCGACGAGCGAGACCGGCGTGAAGGTCGAATACAAGGTCGACCTGCGCTACTGGGAGCAAGAGTATGGCCCGTCCGAATAGCGCCTTCGAGCTGGCCTGGAGCTCGCTGTCCGGAGCGAGCGAGGACCCTGGTTGGCGCACCATCCCTGTCGACCCGGCCGGCGCGATCGCGATCCACGCCGGTCGCCGCTTTCCCGGCAATGAGGAGGCAGTTCTCGCCTGCTTTCCGAGCGCGTCGCTGCCGCCTGCCGAGAAGCTGCCCGACGGGCAAGGCTTCGCGGTCGAGCGAGCCGATCCTCACCACGACGGACGCGCGTGGCTCGCGCTCACCAGGCGCGCGCATGGAAGCGTCGACCTGTTCGCCACCATGGTCCGTGACGTCGTCGGAGCCCTGGACGCCGCTGTCCTCGAAGGCGCTCCCGCCGACCGGCTTCTGAGAGTCTTCCTGGGACGAGTGAAGGCCTGGCAGGAGTTCATGCGCAAGGGCGCGCAAGCTCTGGGGCCCGAGGCGGAGATCGGCCTCGTCGGCGAGCTCGCCACGCTCTGCTCGGCGCTCGACGCCGGCGTGGCGCCGGGGGCCTGCGCCGAGTCGTGGGTGGGCCCGCACGACGCGACGCAGGACTTCGAGCTCGGAACCGGCGCTCTGGAGGTGAAGACGACCGTGGCGACCGCCGGATTTCCCGCGCGGGTGGGGTCGCTCGAGCAGCTCGACGACTCCGTGCGCCAACCCCTGTTCGTCGTGGCGGTGCGCCTGCGCCAGCTCGCCGCGGGCATGTCGCTGCCCGACATGGTTGCCGCGGCTCGTTCGCGAGCTGACGTGAGCGCGGAGGCGGCGCGCATCGTTGGCGATCGCCTCGTCTCGGCCGGCTATTTCGATGCGCACGCGGATCGATACGTGCGCCGGTTCGCGGTCGAGAGCATCCGGGCGCTTGAGGTCACTGCCGCCTTCCCCCGGCTCGTCCACGCGACGGTCCCCGCCGGCGTCACGCGCGCGGTTTACGACGTCGACCTGGACAAAGCGGCGGGTCCGCGGCTCGAGCTGGCCGCGGCGCTGAAAAAGCTTGGAGTGATTTGATGGAATTGATCGAGTTCTTGCGCGAGATCCAGGCGGAGGTGCGCGCCCAGCAGAGCGAGGCGATGCCGGCTCCGGACCTCGCGTTCAGCGAAATCGTCATGCAACACATGGCGGAGATCGGCATGACGTTCGAGCCGGTCGTGTGCCCGCATCGAAGCAAGATCGGCAACGCGATCCTTCGGCTTAGCGGCTACGCGATGTCCGACGACGCCGACCAGCTGGATTTGTTCGTGAGCCTCTACGAAGGCGTCGACGAGCTTACCCCCGTGCCCGACGCGGACACGAAGACCGCCGTCGAACAATGCCTGCGCTTCCTCCAGCTGTGCGCCGAGGGCAAGCTCGCGCCCAAGCTCGACCCCTCCGACGACGCGCGCTCGCTCGCCGAGACGTTGCAGGAGATCTACGACGGCATCGAGCAGGTTCGAGTGTTCGTGCTGACCGACCAGGTCGCCAAGTCCAAGAACTTCAAGACGCGCGAGGTCGGAGGCAAAGCGATCCGCCTCGAAGTGATGGACATCGAGCGCCTCCACCGGCACATGTCCGAGGGCAAGCCACGCGACGAGCTGGTGGTGAATTTCGTGGAGACCTCGGGCACTCCCCTGCCCTGCGTCTACGTTCCCGGCGAAGACGGCGAATACGACTACGCGCTCACCGCCATCCCTGGCGAGGCGCTCAGGGCGCTCTACGAGAAGTTCGGCGCGCGGCTTCTCGAAGCCAACGTCCGCTCGTTCCTGAGCGTCAAGGGCAAAGGGGTCAACGCGGGCATCCAGGGCACGCTGCGCAACGCGCCGGGCCGCTTCATGGCCTACAACAACGGGATCGTGATGGTCGCCGACGAAATGAGCTTGGGCGCTCTTTCGGACGGATCGGCGGGCATCGCTTGGCTCAAGGGGCTCCAGATCGTCAATGGGGGGCAGACCACGGCTTCCATCTACTTCGCGAAGCGTCGCTACCCCGAAACCGACCTCTCCCGGGTGCGCGTTCCCGCGAAGATCATCGTCATGCGCGAGTCCGATCCGGTCAAGGAGGAGGCGCTCATCTCCGACATCTCGCGGTTCGCGAACACGCAGAACAAGGTCAACCAGTCCGACCTGTCGGCCAACAAGCCTTTCCATGTCGAAATCGAGAAGCTGTCGCTAAGCGTCTACTGTCCCGACGGCGTGGGCCGGTGGTTCTACGAGCGCGCGGCCGGCAGCTACAACACGTTGCTTGCGCGGGAAGGCTCGACCCCCGCCAAGCTCAGAAACCTCAAGGAGGCGATCCCGCCGTCGCGCCGCGTGACGAAGACGGACTTGGCCAAATACCTCATGGCCTGGGATCAAAAGCCCGACGTGGTGAGCCTTGGCTCTCAGAAGAACTTCGACCGCTTCATGGCCACGCTCGCGCCCAGCGACGGCGCTGAGCCGAAGTTGCCTACGGCGGCCGACTACAAGGGGATGATCGCGAAGGCGAAGCTCTATCGCGACGCGCAGAAGCTTCTGAGGCCCATGTTCCAGGCGTTCCAGGCCAACGTCACCGCCTACACCGTCGCGTTGCTCGCCAAGGAGGTCGGCGACAGGGTTGACCTGGACCGTATCTGGGCGAAGCAGGGCCTGTCGACGGAACTGATGGCGCAGATCGCCACGTGGGCCAAGGAGGTGAACGAGGCGCTGCACAGGACGGCCGGCGGACGCATGATCTCCGAGTGGGCGAAAAAAGCGGAGTGCCGCGAGGCTGTGCTCGGCGCGAGCTACTCCGAGCCGTCGTCGGCCATTCCCGAGCTCAGGACCCCGTAAGTTGGACGTCGTCGATCCCGCGACTCGCAGCCGGATGATGTCCGGAATCCGCGGGAAGAACACGCGCCCCGAGCTGCTTGTCCGAGCCGCGCTCTCGCGCGAGAAATACGCGTATCGCTTGCACCGCGCCGACTTGCCCGGGCCCAACCCGTCGCGGCAGGTTCCCGGATAGATCT
>CAYZKI010000175.1:0-7142 GCA_964478745.1 uncultured Bacteriovoracaceae bacterium | reverse complement strand
CAGGCTCCTGTGCGCGAACCATAACCGCTTCCGCGCGGCCCGGGCTGTCGTTCACACGAAGGCCGCGCTCCACTCCCGGTTCGGGCCGTAGCTCAGTTCGGGTCGTAAGTGTGGAGCTGCAATCCGTGGCGGCCGTCGTCCGCCCAGAAGATCAGCTTGCCGCCGGACGATAGCGCCAGGCCTACCGGGGTGGAGCTCGCGCTTCCCGGGCGCACGTCGCCCACCAGGGTCGTTCCGGCTTCGGTTCCGTCGGTTCGCCACAGTTCGATGCCATGGGTTCCGTCGGTGGCGGTGAAGTAAGTGTAGCCGTTCACGGTCACGAAGTTCTGCCTCGCCGACGCGGCGTAGCCGCTGCCGCCCGGGAGCCCGCTCTCGGATCCGGGGTAGATGTCCTTGACCATTCTCGTGCCAGCCGCGGTTCCGTCGGTGGTCCAGAGCTCGCGCCCGTGGACGCCGTCGTTCGCGACGAAATAGGACGTCGAGTGAGCGGCATTCATCGCGATCCCGACCGTGGCGATCCCATGGCCCGCGCCGGGATTGATGTCCTTCACCAGCGTGGTCCCAGCCGCTGTTCCGTCGCTTTTCCACAGCTCGAGGCCCGTGGTCCCGTCGTCGGCCGCGAAGAAGATGGTGCTCCCGATGCGGAGCTCGACCGAGAAGTTCACGTTCAACCCGGAGCCCGCGCCGGGATTGATGTCCTTGACGAGAACGGTTCCTCCGGAGGTTCCGTCGCTCTTCCACAGCTCGACGCCGTTGGTGCCCTCGACAGCCGCGAAGAAGAGCTCCGTTCCGTTGGAGTAGATCAGATTCACCAGGCCGCTACTGGCGCCAGGATGGATGTCCGCGACCTCGCTCGTCCCGCCGGGCGTTCCATCGGTCCTCCAGAGCTCGAAGCCGTTCGGGCCGTTGGCTCCGAAGTACGCCAAGCCTTGATGGACGACGAAGTTCAGGGGGCTGGACCCGCCAGCCCCTGGCCTGATGTCCATGACCATGGAAGTCCCTGCCGCCGTCCCGTCGCTCTTCCAGAGCTCGGAGCCCGCGGCGCTGGTGTATCCCGAGAAGACGAGACTGCTTGCCAGCGGAGTCAGGCCCGTGATTCCGGCCCCGCCATCCGCCGCGTCGATATCGATCAGCAGCGAAGTTCCCGCCTCGGTGCCGTCGGACTTCCAAAGCGCCGCGCCGGTCAACGATTCGAGCAGCGGGAAGAACGCCGTCCCACCCAGGATCGCGATGCGCGACGTCGGAACCTGTCCACGGGTGCTCGAGAACGCGATCGTACCCGCCCGGGTCCCGTCGGTGGCGACCACGCCTGAGCCCATCGGGTAGAAGATCTTTCCCGAGAGAGTCGGAGGCACGAGTCCCGACTGTACGAGCGCGATGGGATTGCCGGGACTGGTCGCGCGGACTCCCGTGACCGGTACCGTGCCTGCCGCGGTTCCGTCCGTGCGCCAGAGTCCGTAGGAGCCGGTTGCTTCGTCCGATGCGGAAGCGAGGAAGTAGAGGAAGCCTCCGTGCTGCACGAATCCGCCGGGCATGGAGCTGCCGGAGCCGGGATGGATGTCCTTGACGAGGACGGTGCCCGCCGCCGTTCCGTCGCTCTTCCAGAGCTCGACGCCGGAGGTACCGTCGTCGCCTGCGAAGAAGTAGCTTCCGCCGAAGGCCAGGCCCTTGCTCGTGGGCACGCCGGACCTCGAGCCCGGATGGATATCCTTGACCAGCACGGTGCCCGCGAGCGTTCCGTCGCTTTTCCAGAGCTCGGTTCCGTTGGTGGGGTCCGAAGCAGTGAAAAGCAGCGTTCCCGAGAACTCGATCAAGTTGCTGGGCATCGAGCTTCCGGCGCCGGGCACGATCTCTTTCAGGAGCGCGGTGCCTCCGCCCGTGCCGTCGGACTTCCAGAGCTCATAGCCGTTCACGCCGTTTGCCGCGGCGAAATAGACGTCCGTTCCCAGGCCGGTGAAGTACATGGGAAACGAGCTCTGGATTCCCGGGTTGATGTTGCTCACGAGAACGGTTCCGCCCGGGGTGCCATCCGTTTTCCAGAACTCGTTGCCGAGCCCGCCAAGGATATCGTATCCGGAGAAGTAAGCCATCCCGCCGACGACGACCGGCGCGCTCGCGACTATGAGCAGCGTCTTGAGCTCCACGGTTCCCGCCGTGGTCCCGTCCGATTTCCAGAGCGATGTGCTCGTCGTGAAGAGCAGGTTTCCCGCGAACGCGACGAGATTCTGCGGGACCAGCGTCGTCATGTCCTTCACCATCACCGTGCCCGCCACCGTCCCATCGGTCTTCCAGAGCTCCCTGTTGGAGCCCGTGCCCTTTGCGATGAAGTAGAAGGTTGCGCCGACACCCGCACAGTAGCCGACGGTGGAGGAGGCCACGTCCGGATGGAGCTCGATCGTCCCGGCCGCGGTGCCGTCGGTTCTCCAGAGCCTCCGCACATCGGAGCCTGAGGTTCCCGAGGAGAAGTAGACGTATCCGTTCGAAACGTGGAGTTCGCCGTAAGAACTCATCCCGCTCTCGGCTCCCGGTATCGTGTCGACGACCAAGCGGGTTCCCGCCGGGGTGCCGTCCGTCGCCCAAAGCTCCGCGCCATGTTGCGCGTCGCTGCCGACGTAGTACAGCTCGGCGCCCAGCGAGACCGGCGTCACGGGCAGGCCGCCCGGATACTCGATCACGCGCCCATTGGCTTTCAAGGCCGCCGAACAAACCGGGCTCGAGGCGTTCCCGGCCTGGTCGACAGCCGTTACTCGGATCGAGTAGGTGCCCGGCTCGAGCTCCCGGGTGATCGCAGGCGTTGCCGTGCTTCCCGACTCGAGCACGGTCCCCGAGCAGGAGGGGCCTTCATAGAGGACGTACGAGTACGACGCGACTCCGCTTCCGCTATCCGTTCCGGACCAGCTGAAGCTGAACTCCGGGCCGAACACCGAGCCCGTCGCTCCCGTGCCGAAGCTTACGACCGGGGCCGTGCTGTCGTTCAGGGTTCCGGACGCGGAAAGACTCAGGTCTCGCACCAGCGAGAGCTTGCAGGAGGGGGTAAGAATGCAGAGAAGGGCGGCGACGACGCCGCCACGCACACCAACGTACCGCACTCCCTTAGGATAGACCTTTCAGCCAACGCGGGTAATGAGTCGCCCCGGACCCAGGTCAAGCGCGACAGAGCGCCTGCTACCGCCCGCCGAAGCCGAGCTCCCAGATCGTCGGCACGTTGGACTGGCCGCCCGTGCCCGTCATGATGAGCACCATGATGTCGCTCGCGGGGTCGTAGCCGGCGATCGCTCCGTTCGAGCCCGACGCCATCTGCGGCGTGATTACCGGGCCGGCGTTCGCCGCGGCGAGCGCGCTCCAGGCGTTTCCGGCCACGTCGTACTGCCAGAGCGCGTTCGTGTCGGCGTAGACCAGGAAGCGGTTCCTGCGGCTGTCGAACGCGAACCACGGATTCGAGGCGTTCGTCGCGGGAGGCTTGATCCCGCCCGCGGGGCTCACGCGGCTGAAGCGCCTGAGCTCGGCATCGTACTTCCAGAGGTCGTTCTGATTGACGCCGTTGCAGAGATTCGGCAAGCCGTTTCCTGGCGAAGTCCCGTTGCAGCCGCCCCAGATCCACACGTAACGATCGAGCGTGCTGTAGGTGATCCCGTACGACTGCATCACCCGCGGCGGACAGTTGGTTTCCCCGCAAGCCAGCCCGTCGCTTCCCGTGAGCCCCGGGCCGGGGCAGGTGTCGCCGACCACGCAGTAACTCTGAGTCGCCGGATTGTACTCGACCACGCGGCGCGAGCCGTTCCCGTCGGAGATCCCCAGCACCACGCGGTCGACGGTGGCGCCCGACGGCGCCTGGCTCACGTAGACCCACGACTGGTTCAGCCTTCCTCCGCACATGTGCGGGAAGATGTCCTTCCACACGCACGCGGGCTGGTACTCGTAGGCCAGGATATCGGGGTCCATGCTCGACGAGACCGAATCGTAGGAGTGGGTCTTCGACTGGAAGAATCCCGCGCAGAGCCAGCCCGACATGTAGAGCTTGTTCCGGGTCGTGTCGAACGCCGCGTGGCCCATGGGATGCCCGGACAGCGGGCTTGCTCTCAACGCGCTGATGTCCGACGACGACGAGATCGCGCAGTCATTCGGGTTGCCCGCCGAAAGCCCGTTGTGCACGCGAAGAACCATGTGGCCGCGAACGCCTTGCCGCGTGGGAACGTAGGCCCAGATCCCGTTGCTGTAGATGCTGGCCGAAGACGCGCTCGCGCCGAGATAGAGGAACTCCTGCCTGAGCGGATCGTACGGAAGCACGTTGACGAAGCCCCGCTGGTGAGCCCAGTTCACGCCGCTCGGGCAGCTTCCCGTGACGCTGTTGTCGCAGATCCGGGTCCACTCGGGCGCGCCCGCCGAGGGCGAGGACGACGGAGAGGGTGTAGGCGACGGTGAAGGCGACGGCGATGGCGATGGCGAAGCGGAAGGGGAGGGCGATGGCGAAGCGGAAGGGGAGGGCGACGGCGAGGATCCTGGCGAAGCCACAGGCGACGGCGACGGCGACGCCATCGGCCCGGTATCGATCGAGGATTGAAGCCCTCTGCGCGCGATGCGCATCGATTCCGAGCAGCCCCCGGACAGACCTAGCCCCAGCAGGACGGGCGCGAGCGCGAGCAGGCGCCACCGATCCACGGCATTCCCCATCCTTCAATTATCCGGCACGGATAAGGCGCAAGGATAGTGAGCCTCGGAAGACCTGTGGCTCCCTTGACGCGCCTCGGATCAGCTCAGCTCAAGCCCCGTGGCACTTCTTGTACTTCTTGCCTGAGCCGCAAGGACAAGGATCGTTGCGTCCCGCCTTCGCGACCTCGCCGACGGGGCCGCCGCTTCCGCCGCCGCCCATCACGGCGCCGCCCGCGCCGGCGCTCGCGCCGAGGGGGCCTCGCGACAGGTTCATCTGGCGCGGCTGCCTGAGAAGGTTGCTGAGATCGATCGTGGGCTGCTGCTGGGGCGCGCCGCCCGCGCCTGAGCCCGGGATCGGGCGCACGGGATTGCGGCCCTGCGCGGGCTGGCCGTTCGGCAGGCCCGCTCCGGCGGCGCCCGCCGCGGGGACGAGCTCGCCTGACTCGCTCACGTTGTACTGCATCGCCGCTTCCTGGACCTCGGGCTCGAAGCCGAAGTCGGCCTCTTCGGCCGTCTCGGCCATCTGGACCGCGAAGATCTTGCGGACCACGTCGCCCGTGATCTGGTTCATCATCATGCCGAAGAAGGCGAAGCCGCGCTTCTTGTACTCGATGAGCGGATCCTTCTGGCCGTAGCCCTGAAGCCCGATGCCCTCGCGAAGGTGGTCCATCGCGAGCAGGTGGTCCTTCCAGAGATGGTCGATCGTCGAAAGCAGGATCACGCGCTCGACGTGGTGAAGGTTCGCCTCGCCCATCTGCTGCAGCTTCTGCTCGTAGGCCTGCTCGGCCAGCCTGACGATCAGCTTCTTCAGGCCCTGGTCGCTGAACGGCTCGACGTCCTTCTCGCTGACCTCCTGATTGATCATGAAGGTGGTGCGGATGGCGTCGTTCAGCTCCTTGGCGTCGAGGTACGGGCGCCCGTCGACGCGCTTCAGCTTGCCGCCGGGGAAGAAGTCTTCCGCGATCGCGCCGGCCAGCTCGTCGACCATCGAGAAGACCATGGTGCGAAGGTCGTTCTGCGCGAGCACTTCCTTGCGCCAGGCGTAGACCACCTTGCGCTGCTGGTTCATGACGTCGTCGTACTCGAGCAGGTGCTTGCGGATATCGTAGTTGTGCGCCTCGACCTTGCGCTGGGCGTTCTCGATCGCCTTGGTGATCCAGCGGTGCTCGATCGGCATGTCCTCTTCCATGAAGCGCCCGATGTTGACGCCGCCGAAGATGCGCATGAGATCGTCGTCGAGGGAGAGGTAGAAACGGCTTTCGCCAGGATCGCCCTGGCGGCCCGCGCGTCCGCGCAGCTGGTTGTCGATGCGGCGCGACTCGTGGCGCTCGGTGCCGAGGATGAAGAGACCGCCCGCCTTGCGGACCTCCTCGCGCTCCTCCTTCGCCTTGGCCGTCGCGGCCGCGATCGCGTCGTCGAGCGTTTTCTTGTGCGCTTCCTGCTCTTCAGGCGTCGCGTCGGGCTTCAGCGGACCGACGTCGATGCGCGCGATCGCCTCCGGGTTCCCGCCGAGCAGGATGTCCGTTCCGCGGCCGGCCATGTTGGTGGCGATCGTGATCGCGCCCTTGCGCCCGGCCTGCGCGACGATGTCGGCTTCGCGCTCGTGCTGTTTCGCGTTCAGGACGGAGTGCTTGAGTCCCTCGCGCTTGAGCAGCGCGGAGATCTTCTCCGACTTCTCGACCGAGACCGTGCCGACGAGGACGGGCTGGCCCTTCTCGTGGATGCGCTTGATCTCCTCGACGATCGTCTTGTACTTGCCGGCTTCCGACTTGAAGATCACGTCGGCCTGGTCCTGGCGGATCATCGGGCGGTTGGTCGGGATGACCGTGACGTCGAGCTTGTAGATCTGCTTGAATTCCTTCGCCTCGGTGTCAGCGGTACCGGTCATGCCGCTGAGCTTCTTGTACATGCGGAAGTAGTTCTGGAACGTGATCGTCGCGAGCGTCTGGTTCTCGTTCTCGATCGTGACGCCTTCCTTCGCTTCGATGGCCTGGTGAAGGCCGTCGGACCAGCGGCGGCCCGGCATGAGGCGGCCGGTGAACTCGTCGACGATCAGGACCTCGCCGTCCTTGACGACGTAGTCGACGTCGAGGTGGTAGATCTTGTGCGCGCGCAGCGCCTGGTTGACGTGATGGAGAAGCTCGATGTTCGTCGGGTCGTAGAGGTTCGCGACGCCGAGCCGCTTTTCCATCTTGTCGACGCCAGCCTCGGTCAGGGCCGCGGTCTTGGACTTCTCGTCGATCGTGAAGTCGACGTCCTTCACCAGGCCGCCGTCGGCGCGGATCTTCTCGTCGATGCGGTAGTAAAGGTCCGTCGACTGGTCGGTCGGGCCCGAGATGATGAGAGGCGTTCTCGCCTCGTCGATCAGGATGGAGTCGACTTCGTCGACGATGGCGAAGTTCAGCTCGCGCTGGACGTAGTCCTCGAGGCGGAACTTCATGTTGTCGCGCAGATAGTCGAAGCCGAACTCGTTGTTCGTGCCGTAGGTGATG
>CAYZKI010000174.1:0-7145 GCA_964478745.1 uncultured Bacteriovoracaceae bacterium | reverse complement strand
CCCGTACACCATCGCGACCGAGCGCTTCCTGACCGCGTTCCAGCTCCAGGCGGGGCAGCCGTCACGCGTTCACCACGCGGTCCTTTTCCAGCCCGCCAGCGCGGAGGCGCTCGCGGCGGCGGAGGCGATGGACGCCGCGCAGGCCGGCCTCGGATATGAGTGCTTCGGCGGCCCCGGAGTCGCGGCATCGACTCTGGCCCTGTGGACTCCGGGCACGCAGACCACCCTTTACCCTCCGGGGACGGGCATCCGGGTCGCCGGCGGGAGGAAGCTCCTGCTCCAGATCCATTACAACAGCCTGGCTGGCGTGCCCCTGGCGGATCGAACGCGGATCCACATGACCCTTCCCGCGGCCGTTACCCAAGGGGCGACCTGGGAGCTTCGCGCGAAGTTCGACTTCGTTCTCCCTCCCGGGCAGGCCGACATCTCGGCGACGAATACGGAGACGCTCGCCGGCATGGTCCACGGCATCTATCCGCACATGCACACGGCGGGGAAGAGCATCCGGGTCGAGCGCGTGAACGGCGCCGAAGTATCCTGCATGATCAATGTCCCGCGCTGGGATTTCCACTGGCAGCAGGCTTATTTCTTCACCACGCCCATCAATCTCGGAGCCGGTCAGCAGCTCAGGCTGACCTGCCATTGGGACACGACCGGCCGTACGACCACCACCCGCTACGGCGAGGGGACCGACGACGAGATGTGCCTGTACTTCGCCTATGTCACGCCACCCGTCGGGTCGGCGGTGATTCTGAGCTCCATTACCCCGGCGACGCTCAGCGCGGCCGTGTCGAATTCCCTGGTGTTCAGCGGGTCGGGCTTCCTGCCCGGCGCGGAGATGCAGTTCCTCGCCCCGAGCGGCGCGACCGGGGCCTTGCCGTTGACCTTCGTTTCGAGCAACGAGCTCAGGTACGGGCCTATCCCCGGCGGCAGCCTCATGCAGGGGGTCTATACGATCCGGGTCCACAACGGTGGCGGAGTCGTCACCGAGACCCGCGCGCTCGTGGTGGGCCCTTAGCGCATGCGACCGGTCCTGGCCTCGATGCTCCTGCTTGCGGCGTCCACGCCCGCCCTTGCAGGCGCGGACGGGGGCGCGTCCCCCGGCGATGTCACCATCGCGGAGAAGGTCGGCGCTCGGATCAGCCTCCAGGGCGCGGTGTTCAAGGACGAGAAGGGCGAGCCGATCGAGCTCGCGCGGATCTTCGCGCGCGGAAAGCCCGTCGTCCTGAACTTCATCTATTACGACTGCCCGGGGCTCTGTAACTTCTTCCTCAACGGCTTCGTGAAGATGCTTAAGAAGATCGACGAGACTCCGGGCGACGAGTTCGAGGTGGTGACCATCAGCTTCGACCCGGAGGAGCTTCCCAGGATCGCCGAGAAGAAGAAGGCGAATTACATCAATTCCTACGGAAAGCCCGAGGCCGCCGGTGGCTGGCGCTTCCTGACCGGGGACGCGCAGATGATCGCCCGGATCACCCAGGAGGCGGGCTTCGGCTACAGGCGCAACGAAACCGGCGAGAAGTACTCGCATCTGTCCGCGCTCATCATCCTCAACGCCGAGGGCAGGATCACGCGCTATCTGCTCGGGGTCGAGCACGATCCCGAGCGCTTCCTGGAGGCGATCCGTGAGGCTGGCGGCGCCTCGTCTGGCGCGACCCGGCCCATCGTGCTCGCGGTCGCCGCTCTCGGCGCGCTCGCGCTCCTGCTCGTGGCCGGCAAGGGCAGGTCATTCCTGCTCAGAGTGTCCTCGCGGACACGGTAAAAACCTTCACGCCCGGCATGCTAACCCCTCGAAAACCTTGATTCCGCGCGCTGGCACCGCTCGTGCTCTATCTCTAGTGCGTGACGCCAACGAGAGATCGAAGGCTCACGAAACGAAGAGCCGGAGGACGTATGCGGAACGTGAACACCAAGAAGCAGGAAAACCTGGAAGCGAGCCTGGAGGGAATTCGTCACCTCCTCTCACACCTCCACGGTGAAGTCACCGCCCTCGAGGCGAGCTACTCACAGGTTCTTGCCGTTCTCCGGCGCTTCGAAGATCGGGTTGACCTCGATGATTTGACGGGCCTTCTCAGACGCGGGTCGTTTTTCGAGAAATGGGAAGCCCTTCTCAGTGAGTGCGAGCGCCTCGGCGAGAACTGCGGAGTTCTCATGATCGACATCGATCACTTCAAGAAGGTGAACGACACTCACGGCCATCCCACCGGAGACGAGGTGTTGAAGCGAGTTGGAGAGTTGCTGAAGCAGTATGTTTCCCCCGACTGCGTCGTTGGTAGACTTGGGGGCGAGGAGTTTGTCGTCGGAATCAAAGGCAGTGATGCGGAGATGCTCGGAATGGCCGAGTTCATCCGCCGGGGAGCCGAAAGGCTTCACGGACCCGTGGTTGGGTCAGACGGCAAACCCTCGAGCAGTGTCGAGTGGAAGTGCACGCTGAGCGTGGGCATGGCATCCGCCCACAAGACGAAGACCCACGATGCCTCTCGTCTCCTGAAGGCCGCGGATGAAGCCCTGTACATCGCCAAGGCCAAGGGCAGGAACCAGGTCAGCGCGGCGTGATGATTGAGAAGCCCTGTCCGAACCAAAGCGGGCAGGGTCTTCGAAGGAAGGCGCGGGTTCGCCAAACCCCACCCGCGCCTTCACCCCTTTTTCTTAGAGAGCGAAGAACTTGTAGACCATGAGCGGATTCTTCACGACGACGTCGAGATCGCCGTTGAAGTTCGAGCTCTTCAGAACGATCGAGACCGGGTGCGCGAACGCTTCGCACTTATCAGGGTTCGTTCGGACGATCGAGACTTCGTTTGCCGTCGTCGTGTAAACGACCTGCACTTCGAAGTCGGCGGCAGTGGTGCAGCCATTCGACATGACTGTTACTCCGATTTCGGCGCTATCGGTGAGGACCGGGCGGCGAACCGGCGGCTCACGATCCCCTCGGATCGTGACTGCGGTCACCAGGACCGCCTCCAGGGATGCTGCCTGCGCGACGCTGGCTGCGCAGAGGGCAAAGATCGCGAGGACGAGACTCATCTGCTTCATGACTTCCTTCTCCTGAGTTTTGTCAGGATCCATACCCGTCTATGACGTGCTGCGTCAAGAGTAAAGATGCTTCCGCTTCAGAAGCACGAACTGCCGGTCGAGATCACGCGCTTCGACGGGCTTCGCGCCTGGACTTTCTGCGTCTTCGGGAACGAGCCAGACGGATTAGGGTCTTCGCGTTTGATTCAAGAGCCCGGAGCTGATCGCCATCCCTGAGTCGAAGTGGACGGGGCGAGTCGGAATGGAGCGAGTCCAGGAACCTCTGGAACGCCTGTAGCGGGCCGGCCACCCTGTGAGAGAGCAGTAACGCGACGACCGCGGTCGATATCGCGATAACGGATGTAAGTATTAGCAGCGCGATGAGGTACGCCGAGAGGACGCCTGCATAAGCGTGCTCCTGAAACCCGAAGGCCCAGCCGAGCTTCAACCGGAAATACGAGAACGAGCAAAGCCCGACGACTCCCGCGCTGATCATGGCAGCCAGAACCATCTGAGCCGCGTGCCAGAGCTGATAGCGGCGATCCGGCAGGAAAGAGCTTCGTGCATCGGCGCGCGGCAGGAGCCGGTCCCGATATCGGGTCAGCGCGACGACGCCGACAAGGATCCCGGCTAGCTGCAGTAGATCGGCGGGATTCAGAGTGATCCAGGGGGCGTTCGAGGGGCCGATAGCCATGAAGTCGATCGCGTGGCCCAGGCGAAGGCGATCCACGGCGTTGGACGCGATTCCTCCGAGCACCAGGCCCAGCGCAGCGCGAATGGACGGGTAGTAGCCGGGAAGCAGGAGCTGGCCTCCCGTGAACGCGATCAGAGCGAGCGGGAGGGCAAGCGCGAACGCCATGGCTTTCAGGTCGGCCGGTGAGTGCGAGAGCGCCCCGCCGATCATCCCATGGTTCTGGATCAGGAAGGCATCGAACCAGCCCGAGAGCTTCAATCCTTGGTCGATCACCAATGCGGCGATCGCCGGAGCGAGGGCAACAAAGGTGCTTTTCGCCGCCGGTGCGGGGTCCTTTCTCCGCGTATTTCTCACGGCAGTACCCGGATCCTCTTGGAGTAGATGTTCAGGCCACGGGGCAATGACGTACCGAACGGGATATATACGACGATGTCGCCCTGAAAGTGAGGGAGGTGCCTGCCATAGCCGTCCAGCAGGACCCCAAACTGGCCGAAGACAAAATCACCGTATTTCATCGGTCCGGGTCGCGAGAACCCGATGGCCGCCTTCAGGGTCGGATCGTCATAGACTTTCAGCCGATAGGTCGGATTCAGCTCGAACGCTCGGAAGGTAATGTTGCGGAGGAGCGGATCGCTATCGGTCTGCATGCAAAGATCCTGGGTGGCGACGCCATCCACGTAGACCCAGCAATCGTAGATCAGTACCATCCGGCCCGTGTTCCAGTCATAGTTCACCTTGAAGGAGTTCGCGGGCACATTGTTGCGATCGGGATCCGACGAGATCACGCGGTTGGCGAGCACTTCCTCGGCCGGCCCGAAATCGACCAGGTGGCCGGTCATCCTGCGCCTGAACATCCGGTACTCGAAAACCGAACCGTTCTGCACGATGTCGCCATAGTAATAGTAAGCGACGCTCGCGTCCTTGATGCCAGGGTTGAGAGCGGAATATCCGTCTCCCGGGATATAGGTCATGGACCCCAGGAGTCCCTGCGTCCTCTGTTCGTTCGAATAACCCAGCGAGCTCCTCATCGCTCCGCCACTTTCATTGTAAACGGGGCTCGCGTCGTAATCGGCCAATCCCGAGTAGTAGGGCGAGTGCATCGTGGTCCTGGGTTGCCAGCTGTTTCCCGGAGTGACAGGTGACCGCTGGCCGCCGGTGAAGACCTGCTTTCCGGTCTGGTTGCTGATGCTGAACATGAAGTTGTTGTCCAGGAGCGCGATCAGCAGATAGTGACGGAAGTCCCCGACAGGTGTACCGCCGCTGAGATAGTCCCGGGCGACGCCAAGCCAGTAGAGCCCCCAGGTGGGGCCCGGGCTGCTAATCCCATTTCCATAGCTGTTATTGAAGATCAGCCTCGGGTTGGCCGCTCCGCCGTGGCTTTCGCAGTTGGGAGAGTAACCCAGCTGATGCGGATGCGGGGTCTGGGAGATGATCAGATCCTGGTATATGCCGTGATGGCCGAAGCTGAACGGACTTCCATAAGGGCTGTACCGCGCGGCCACGGAGTCGCCGCTGCAGTTTGCCGGCTTGTTGGGCTCGGCATGGAAGAGGGAGAGCCAGCTGGATCCTCCGATGTGATAGACGTTAAAGTCGTAGGCAACCGCGCTGGGGTCGACCGATAACGCGAGTGCCGCCGGGGACGTGATCCACGAACCGTCGCCTGCCGCACGATGGAAGTGCGAAACCACGAAGTTCTGGAAGATCGCGAGCGTTCCCGCGGCGATCAGCCCGAGCCCGACCAGTTTGAAAGTCCTCGGGGAGCCCAATTGGAACGGATTCAAGGTAGGCCTGCTTTCTGAACCGAGAGTGAGATTCCTTTACTATTTTACTCGGTTTTTTCGCCCGACCTAGGCCCATTTTCTTGAAGTTTCATTAACGTGCCGGGCGAGAACTCCTGCAGTCATTCCGAAGGATTCGAGCTGAGTTTGGCGCGAGCGGGTCAAAGCGGACACTCTCGTGACCTCTGCCCGAAAATAAAAACCCCCTTCTGACCCGTGGTCAGAAGGGGGCAAAAAGCCTGAGTGGAATCGGTGCCCCCGACTAGAACCGGGGAATCCCGCCCGGCGGGACCGGGTCGCCGCTCTCGGAAATCACCTTCACGGCGTAGTCGTACTTGCCGGCCGAGGTGCTCGCCGTCGGCGTGACCTCGATGAGCCACTGATGCTCGTGGATGCAGCCGGAGGGGCAATCGCCCCAGCCCGCCGAGTAGGTGAGCGTCACCTTGTCGGTGAAGCTCGCGGCTCCGCTGGATCCCGTGACCGAGATGCCTGAGGCCTTGCCGCCGATCCTTCCCTGGCTGAGGTCGATGACCTCGAGAAGAGCTCCGAGGTCCCGCATGTCGGAATCCGCCATCATCTGCGCCTTCACGTAACCCATGTCGCGCCAGATGTTCGTCGCGGGCGAGGTCGTGACGGTCGTATACCGTCCGGAAACGAACGAGGGGTCCTCGAAAACGGTGATCCGGGCGATGCCGAGCTTCCCGAGCTTCTGCGCGACGACCGCGTTGGTGCATTCGGTGCGACCCGAGAAGTCGGCCAGCGCGTAAGTGGTCTTCGTGGTCGTCTCGGAACGGGTTCCGCGGCTCGAGGTCGAGGACCTCGTCACGGTTTCCGTCTCGGTCGCGCAGCCCGGAGTCAGCAGGCCGATTACTCGGTTGAGCTCGGCGGCCGCGGCGAAGGCCGCGCGATCGCGAACCGGGTCAGCCATGTAGAGCTCGCGGTGCAGGGAAGCGAAAGGATCCTGCTGGCCCATCACCGAGCGCGGGATCTCCGAGAGGGTCGCCACCTCGGGCACCTGCTGGGCGACTTCGTTCAGGAGGTCGTACATGAAACGGTGCTCGGGACCCCACGACTCCAGGGGCTTCGTGTGGTTGGCGTTGAAATGCGCGATCGCCAAGTGCATCGCATCGTAGAAATGATCCGCGCTTTCGGTGTGCGCGAAGGCCGGCGAAGACGAGATCGCGATCATCGCGACCGCAATGAATACATTTTTCATGAAAGAACTCCTTGAACGGAGTCCCTATCAGTCAGTAATGCCGGGCGTCAAGAGATCGACCGCCGTCGCCGACGGGAAGTACCCGCCGCGCGCGCCAAGGTCAGTTCTCGAGGGGAGGAGAAAGCCTCAGCTGCGTCTGAAGCCCCGCCGTCGCGCAGGCTCGCAGGCTCGCGGAGAACCTCGGTGAGGCCCAATGAAGGGCTTGATCGAACTCGGAGCGGGTCAGGCCCAGGCGGGTGGCTTCTTTTCCGGAGAACTCGATCCGCTCGAGGACGTCGTCGCCCCGTTCCTTGATCTCGCGCAGCAGGATGCTCACTTGGGGCCAAGGATTCCCGCCGGCCGCCTCGGCCTCCGCCCGGATCATCCTCACGGCCTCGTCGACGTTCTTCGCGGCGTCGTCGGCGAACTCGAATACCGCGCGCGCCTCGGGACCGCGCCGGCGAGC
>CAYZKI010000173.1:0-7181 GCA_964478745.1 uncultured Bacteriovoracaceae bacterium | reverse complement strand
GGCTGCATCGCCGTGAGCGGAGGGCTCGAGGTCGCCTCGGACAGGCTGCTGAAGCTGATGAACAAGGGAGTCACCGTCGAGCAGGTCGCACGGGTTTCGCGGGCGTTCACCGAGGCGGGAGTCCTGGTTCACGCGTATCTCATGTACGGGTTCCCGACGCAGACCGAGCAGGAGACGATCGACGCGCTCGAACGGGTGAGGCAGCTCTTTGAAGAAGGCTGCATCCATTCGGCATATTGGCATCGCTTCTCGGCGACGGCGCACAGCCCGATCGGCAGACAACCGGAGAAGTTCGGCATCCGCCTCGCTCCGGTCGAGGAGCCCGCGTTCGCGCGGAACGACCTCGAGTTCGAGGATCCCACCGGCACCGATCACGACGCGTTGGGAGAAGGGCTCCGGAAGGCGCTTTACAACTTCATGCACGGTGTCGGGCTCGACGCGGATGTCCGATTCTGGTTCGAGGGCCTCAAGATGCCCCGTAAGGTCCCCAAGACGAAGGTGCCCCGCCGTTTCATCCGTTCCGCCTTGGCCTGAAGATCGCAGCGCCCGAGGCCATGGTGGACGTCATCGTGCTCGGCGCCGGAGCCGCCGGACTTTCCTGCGCGCATGAGCTCGTCAGCTCCGGGATCGGCTGCCTGGTCCTCGAGGCGCGCCACCGCGTCGGCGGGCGGATCGCGAGCGTCTACGACGACCGCTTTCCCGTGCCGGTCGAGCTCGGCGCCGAGTTCGTGCATGGCTTTCCGCCGCAAAGCTCCGCCTGGATCAGGAGACTCGAGCTCGCCACCTACGAAGTGCCGGACCGCCATGTCTGGGCCCGCCGAGGGAAGTTCCGCGACATGCCGGAGTTCTGGGAAAGCCTGGATCGGGCGCTGTCGGGCCGCTCCCGTCTCTCGGGCCTTTTCGGGCTTCCGGCGCGCGACCGCTCCTTCGCGGCGGCGCTTCAGCGCAAATGGATGAGTCCGCGGAAGAAGCGCCTCGCGCGTGCGTTCGTCGAGGGCTTCCACGCGGCGGACCCCGCGCGCCTCTCGCAGAACGCGCTCGACGCCGAGACGCGCGCCGCGGCCGGCACCGAGGGATCGAGGGCCCTCAAGCTCCTTCCGGGATATTCGGCGCTGGTCGGGGGAATGCTCGAGCGGACCGAACGCGCCGATCCCGGGCTTCCGGAGGGCAGGCCGCTTTTCGAGCTTCGTCTCGGGTTCCTCGCGCAGAAGGTGAGCTGGGATCGCGGCCGGGTGGAAGTCGAGGGCATCGACCGGCAGGGGAGAACCCAGCGTGTCGAGGCGCGGAGCCTGGTGTCCACGCTTCCCGTCGGCCCGCTTCGTTCCCTCGAGTTCTCGCCGCGGCTGGAGCGGAAGGAGGCGGCCGCGCGGCCGATCCTCTCCGGAAGCGTCATGAAGCTCACGCTGGTTTTCGACGATGCGTTCTGGACTCGAACGTCGCTCGGCCACGACCTGAGCTTCCTCCACACTCCGCAGCGTTATTTTCCGACCTGGTGGAGCTCGAGCCCGTTCCTCTGGCCGGTGCTCACGGCATGGACGGGCGGCCCGGCGGCCGACGACCTGGTCGGGCTCACGAAGAACGAGCTCGTGCGCGTGGCCTGCGAGTCGCTCGGGTGGGCGCTCGCCATGAGCCCGTCCTCGATCTGTTCGCGCGTCCGGGACGCGCGCTACCACGACTGGAGAAGCGACGCGTACTCGCAGGGCGCTTACAGCTACCTGGAGAAGGGCGGGGCCGATGCCCCGGCGCGGCTCGCCGAGCCCGTCGAAGGGACGCTCCATTTCGCGGGCGAGGCGACCGAGTCCGCGGGAATCGCGGGCACGGTGGAAGCCGCGCTACGGAGCGGTGCTCGCGCCGCGCGCGAGATCATCGAGGCGGGCGTTGCCCGAGGGCCTTCGCTTCGAGAGGCGACCCGTCCGGGAAGAGCGCGCGAAGCCTCATGAGCTCGGCATGGAAGGCCAGAGGACGCACGGCGACGTTCGCGTAACCGTCCGTATATTCCTCGACGTACAGGCTCTGCTCGCTCGCGCCGCGGCGCTCGGCCACGTGCAGGCCCGCGATCACGCAGCCGCCCGCGGGGTCACATCGGAGGATGGACGAGCCCGAGGAGCCTCGCGCCGAATCGCAGTCATGAAGGAAAATCCCGGAGTCGAGCTCGACTCCCTGGACCTGGCACGGCTCGGCCACGGTCATGCCCAGCGTGTCCTTGATGTCCGCGCTGAATCCCGCCAGCAGGACCGTGGTGCCGGGGTCGGGAGTCTCCGGAACCACGTCGAAGAATCCATAAGTGTCGCCGAGGTTCCGGTCGAGCTTGAGGATGGCCCAGTCATTCCCCCGGTCGGCCCAGTGCTCTTCGGTTCCGATCCACGCTTCCGTAGCCGTCGCCGATTCTTTGCATGCCATGTTCAGCCCGCACCCCATCCGGATCGGGACCTCGCGGGTGAAGGTGATCCGCCCGTCCTTGTGGAAGAACAGCAGATCGTCGAAACAGTGAACCGCGGTGAGAAGCAGGTTTCTCCCGACGAGCGTGCCGGTGCAGGTCGAGCCGCCGTCGACGTAGGCGATCCGGGAATACGGAGTCTCGCCCAGGCGCGCGTCCGTTGGAGTCCGCGAATCCTTGCCAAAGACGTTGCCGCCACCAGCCAGGCAAGTATTTGAAAGCGCTAGTGAAAATAGTACTCCCCAGAGGGAGGCCTGCCACACCATGCGCGAGTCTTATAATACCAGTCTTAATTGGTCAAATTAATCGGACTGAGCCTGGGCCCCACGGTATGGGTGTGCCGGGGGGAGGTTTCCTGCTCCTGGTCGTGGATGAAATGCCCGCCGTACCAGAGCACGAGATCCTGGTCGGTGACGCTTTCCGAATTCACGAAGGCGTCGAGGTTGGCGGAGGTTCCCGTGTAAACCCGTGAGTCCTCGATCTCGGCCGCCTTCGCGCGAAGGACCCAGACGTCTCCCTTGCCGTAAGCGTCGGCCGTGCCGTCGTCGGCTCCCGGCGTGACGAGATAACCCGTGCGCGAAGCGGGATCGTAGATTCTCCAGAGCCGGTTGTCCGCGGATTTCCTGAACTTCGACTCCTGCGCGATCGGGCTCCAGGTGCCGCCGTCGGCGGAGACCTCGGCGCGGTCGAGACCCTGGGCCCCGAGCTGGAAGTCGAGCCTCCAGTACGCGTGGTGGTGATGGCGGCGGCAGACGCAGGAGTTCTTCACTCCTGAGAAGCCGAAGCGAGGCTCGATCGTGCCGTCCTCGTGCAGGTTGAACTCGGCGACGTAACGATACCAGCCCGCCGCGAGCTCGGTGACCAGGCGGGTGACGGTTCCGCTCGTATGGATGGCGACTCCGCGGAAGTTGCCCAGGTCGTCGCCGGTATCGAGGATCGTGGTCGGCCTCGCCGTCGCGCGGAGGATGCCCGGGGCTTCGAGCGTGCCGGTCGCCTGGAACGAGTTTTCCTCGTCCTGCCAGTCGCGATACGGACCGCAGGCGTTGCGGTCGTAGAGGACGTTGAGGATGGGAACATGCGCCTGCTTCAGTACCGTGTTGCCGCGGTAGCGCACGTCGCGCAGGTCGATGGCCGAGCCCCAGCGCCCCGACGAGGCCGAGGGCCGCGTGACTCTGAGCCTCCAGATCTCCCGGCCGTCGCGCGAAACGACGATCTCGGCCGTTCCCGGTGTCCCGTCAGGAGTGGTGGGCTGGCGCGCGTTGTTGTAGCCGCAGGTGGCTCTTTCGGCGCGCGAGGTCGGGGGCGCGCCCGCCGGATAGCGGATCACCACGCCGCGGTTCAGGTTCACTCCCACCACCTCGTGCAGGGCGCCTCGCGTGTTCGGGGACAGGCCGACCGTGATGATGCGCTCGGAGGCCGAGTCGAGCACGCCCGGCATGGCGCGATAAGCGCTCCACTCGGAACGGGCGAGGCCCGCCCCGAAGTGCGCGTCGCGAGCGAGCACGTCGAGTGCATCTTGAAATTCCTCGTTGCTCGCGCGCGGCGTCTCGGTCGAAGTCGTTATCGAGGTTTCGGTGATCTCGAAGAGGCGTCCCAGGTCGTATGAGTAGACCTTCAGGAGGTAGTGGCCGCCATCGGCATACTCGGCCGAAAGGACGCGGAACCGGCCGCCTCGCAGCGTCGATTTCACGCGAGGCTCCTCGAGCGTGATCCGGGTCAGGGTTTCGGCTTCCTGCTCGGAGAGCCCCACGGGGCGGATGTCGACCTGAAGCGGGCCCGCCTGAGCCTCGGCCGCGATGCATGCCAGGGAGATGAAAAGAGACCTTGCCGCGAAGTTCATGAGCGGCCGGCTGCAACGCATGTGCCGGCGCGGAGCCGGAAAAGGAGCCTCAGTTAATGAAGCACGCGAGCTCGGCGCCGTCGAAGTCGACGAGAGCCATGTCCTCGCGGTCTTTCAGATAGCCCGGCGCGATGGAGCCCTTCAATGGGCCGCTCAGCACGATGCGATTCCCGCGGACGATCTTGCCGGTGAAGTTGATGGCGCCCATGCCCTCGGCCGCGAGCAGCGGCATGGCATCCGGGCCGTGTACGCTTGCCTTGAGGATGTCGTCGTTCTGCATGATGACGACCGCGTAAAGAGTCTTGTCGGCGGAGATCTTCAGCGTGCCGCCCCAGATCCTGCGTCCGGTGGCACGCTCGCTCTTGAACTCTCCTTCGTGAACGATCGAAGTCACGTAGGAGCCCGCGCCCTGCGCCTTCTTGAGCGTCAGCTCGCAGTGGTCCGGCACTGCAAAAGCCGAAGTGGAGCCCGAAACCGATGCCACCCAAGCCAGAACCAAGAGCGCGAGAAACTTCTTCATGAACTCGTGGTACCACTCTTTGACACGAGGAGTCAATGAGCGTACTTCAGGCTCTTTTCCGCTATTTCTTCTTTTTCGCGGGACGTCCCTCGCGCTCGATCATCGCGCGCTTCTCCGTGACGTTGATCTCGCGGGCGTCGTCCAGGAGCTGCTGGATGGCCTTGAGCTCGTCCTCGAGCTCCCATTTCGCCAGGAGCTGGTGAGCGAGATCCTCGTGGGTCTCGGGCGCCTTCATGCTGTCGATGACCTTGAGCTTGTGGCGGATGCCGAGGGACCGGAGAACCAGCTCGAGCTTTCTGACTTTTTCCATTTTCTCTTTCGGCCTACCTTTGCAGCTGTTGGCGGAGCACGTAGGGCAGGATGCCGCCGTGCTTGTAGTATTCGAGCTCGTTCGGCGTATCGATGCGCGACAGCACCGTGAACTCCTTCACGGTCCCGTCGGTCGCGGTCGCCCGGACCTTGATCTTCTGTTTCACCGTCATCGCGGCCAGGCCCTCGATGTCGAAGGTCTCGAGCCCCGTGAGCCCCAGTGACTTGGCGTTCTCGCCGTTCAGGAACTGAAGCGGGAGCACGCCCATGCCCACCAGGTTCGAGCGGTGAATGCGCTCGAAGCTCTCGGTGATCACGGCGCGCACTCCGAGAAGGAGCGTGCCCTTCGCCGCCCAGTCGCGCGACGAGCCCGTTCCGTACTCCTTGCCCGCGATCACGATCAGGGGAACGCCGTCGGCCTGGTACTGCATCGAGGCGTCGTAGATCGGCATCTGCTTGCCCTGGGGAAGGTGCTTCGTCACGCCGCCTTCGATGCCCGGGACGAGCTGGTTCTTCAGGCGGACGTTCGCGAAGGTGCCGCGCACCATGACCTCGTGATTGCCGCGGCGGGCGCCGTAGGAGTTGAAGTCCTTCGGCTGCACGCCTTGCGCGACGAGGTACTGGCCCGCGGGGCTCGACTTCCCGATCGAGCCCGCCGGCGAGATGTGGTCGGTGGTGACCGAGTCGCCCAGCAGCGCGAGGACGCGAGCCTTGCGGATATCGGTGACGCCCTTCGGGGTCGCCGTGATGCCGTCGAAGAAAGGAGGCTCCTTGATGTAGGTGGACTTCGATTCCCACTTGTACAGGTCGCCCGTCGGCACCTCGAGCGTCGACCAGTTCCGGTCGCCCGCGAAGACGTCTGAGTAGCTCTTCTTGAACTGCGCCGAGGTCACGTACTTCGCGACGTACTGGCTGACCTGCTCCTGCGTCGGCCAGATTTCCTTGAGGTAGACCGGCTTGCCCGAGGGGTCGTGCCCGAGCGGGTCGGACTCGAGGTTGAGGTTGATGTTGCCCGCGAGAGCGTAGGCCACGACGAGCGGAGGCGACGCGAGGTAGTTCGCGCGCACCTGCGTGTTGATGCGGCCTTCGAAGTTGCGGTTACCCGAGAGCACCGCCGCGACGGAGAGGTCGCCGTCGGTGACCGCTTTGCTGACCTCGTCGGGCAGAGGGCCCGCGTTCCCGATGCAGGTCGTGCAGCCGTAGCCCGCGAGATGGAACTTCAGGCCCTCGAGGAACGGCATCAGGCCCGCTTCGGCGAGATAGCCGGTCACGGCCTTCGAGCCCGGCGCGAGGCTGGTCTTCACCCAGGGTTTGGTGGTCAGGCCCTTCTCGACCGCGTTTTTCGCGAGGAGGCCCGCGGCGATGAGCACGCTCGGGTTCGACGTGTTCGTGCAGGAGGTGATGGCCGCGATCACGACCGAGCCGTGCGTGAGCTGGTAGCTCAGGCCCTCGGGCGACTGGACGCGGACGCTCTTCGCGATCGGTTCACCGAGCGCCGCGTCCGGGTGCCTGTCCGCGAGCTCCGGCGCGCGCTCGAGGCGCGTCTTCGTGTCGGATGCCCAGGCGGCGGCCGCGGTCGGGTCCTTCACCTTGTCGCCGTAAAGGGCGACGAGGGCCTTGCGGAAGGAGCTGCGCGTGGTCGCGAGCGTGACCTTGTCCTGAGGACGGGCCGGGCCCGCGAGCGAGGGCTCGACCTTCCCGAGATCGAGCTCGAGCGTGTCGGAGTACTCCGGCTCCGCCTGGCCGGCCGTGTACCAGAGGCCCTGTTCCTTATAGTAGGCCTCGACGAGCGCGATCTGCTCGGCGGAGCGGCCCGTGAGCTTCAGATACTGGGTGGTCACCTCGTCGACCGGGAAGATACCGATCGTCGCGCCGTACTCGGGCGCCATGTTCGCGATCGTCGCGCGGTCGGCGAGCGTGAGGTTGGCGAGGCCGGGGCCGTAGAACTCGACGAACTTGCCGACCACGCCCTTCTTTCGGAGCATCTGCGTGACGGTGAGCACGAGGTCGGTGGCCGTCGTTCCGGCCGGGAGCTTGCCCGTCAGCTTGAAGCCGACTACCTGGGGGATCAGCAT
>CAYZKI010000172.1:0-7203 GCA_964478745.1 uncultured Bacteriovoracaceae bacterium | reverse complement strand
TCGGCATGACGCTGCTGATGAGTGTTTCATGCGCGCATAATAAGACCGCTGATGTTCAAGAAAGAGATGCGCTGAGACTCGATCGAAAGCTGGTAAAAGAGGCGGTAATCTTTGAGCCTGGAACGAAAGAGGGCGCGACTGTGCCAGATATTTCGGCACCCAGGCTTCGAGCGATTCTTGTTCCCGAGCACATCGAGAACGGCAGGCTGATCGAAAGTCATCGAGAATGGATTCTAGAAGGTGACGTTATGATCCTTGGCACTCCTTCTCAGTCGGGAAGGAAATCTCGATGAAGATTCATCTGAACCCAGGTGCCATTGAGGCTCTGAAAGAAATCGGCAATCGGATTCGCGCTGCCAATCCTTACGCTTCAAAGCATGCGAGCGTGGTGGTTGCTCAGATCCTCTCAGACTTCAATCATAACGCGGATAAGGCGACTGTGGTGCGCATCGCGGACAGTTTGGTGAGCTCGCGATTCAAGCGAAAAGCATTGTTGAAAAGGCTCGCGGCCCTTGCTCAAGAGGACGAAGAGTCGGCGCTGCAAGTGCTTGAAAAGAGTGTCCGCAAACTGGATCGATCAAGCATCGAAAATAGAAAAAATGAGGCTGAAAAATAGGTATTTTTCCTGATTTTCCGCTGAGGTTTTGATATGAATCAAGGTGTTCGCCGGGGGATTTCTTGAATGGGAAATCTCAACGAGAATTCACCCGGTTTGATCTTTGAAAATTTGGTAACCAAGACACAACTTGCTCACAGCTTGGGAATCTCTTCGAGCTTCATCAGTAAGCTGATGGTGGAAGAAGGGCTTCCGCATTTCAAGCTGGGGCGAGCGGTGAGGTTTCACACGGTAGAGATCGCGCAATGGCTTCAAAGAAGGAAAAAGCCATGACGATCTCAAGTAGTAGGAAATTTGATCTTAGGAAGTACACGGGAAAGTCTCGAATCTATCGACCTGTTCCCGGCGCACATCGAGTTAGCGCACTGTACGTTTGGAATGACGAACTCCGTGAATATGTCCCACCTCTTTATGGGAAGCGGTACATGGCCAAGCGGTATGAACCGCAAATCGGAGGAAGACTCAAGCGGGTGGTTCAGTTCTTCGAAAAACTCGACGACGCCAGAAAGTGGCAGTCGTGGATCAACGAAGAGAAGGATCAGTTGTCAGTACAGGTGAATTCGAGTGCGCGATCTGAAAACACGGGGGCCCAGACTAGTTCTGGGCCCCTTTTCAAAGCCGTGGTCCAGGAATGGAAGAAGAGAATCTTTCCGACTCTCGCTGAGAGCACTCAGTGGCAGTATGAAAAGATTGTTCGACTCTACTTTGGGAGCTTGATGGATTTATCCATTCATCAAATTACTTCGCAAAGGCTGGATCAGTGGATTGATGAGCTGAAGGCTCAGGCCAAGCGTTCCACGAAGGGACGCAAGAGCTTCGAACATGAGCTGGGACTGCTCGCGATCGTCTTCAAGTATTACGGGGATTATCACGAGGAGGACATGCACTTCCGATTTCCGATCAAAGATCGGCATCGGAAAGATATTTGGCTAAAAGTCGCCAAGTCTCATGCGCCGAAAGATCTGTCGGCCGAGGAGTTTGAGCGATTCCGTAAGGAGCTGCTCAAAGGGCCGAACGGAGAATTGATGGCTGTACTGGCCACCGTTCAGTACTTCCAGGCTCTTCGGATCTCGGAAGCGGCTGCAATCGATTGGGAGGACGTCAGGCTCGATGCCAAGAGTCCTTTCAAATCTCGGTTGATGATTTGTAGGTCGGTTGTTTGGCCACGGAAGAGAGGGTTCGAATCCTACGTCAAAGCGGGGTTCAAGAACTCGGACTCCAATGGCGGTGTGAAGGAGCAGCCGCTGTTCCCAGAAGCTTTCGAGGCATTGAATGCCTGGAAGGGTAAGGGGAGCAAATCAGGCTTAGTCTTTCAGGTTCATGGGGAGCATCTTGAATATCGGCCCATTCAGTATGCCTATAACCGGGCATTCAAGCAGGCCGGTCTTCCTTATCGTTCTACCCATGTCATGAGACATGGCGGTTGCCGGAACATCTATAACGAAGTCCCGGACACCGCAGTGGCTCAACAACTTCTCGGCAATACGACTCTGCAAGCGACATTGGTCTACGCCAAACGCCACGCAGGAGCATTGACCCGGGTCGCGGAAAGCCATTGGGAGCGCTCGAAAAAAACGAGAGTGGCTGCAACTGGCTGCAAATCAGAGAATTGAAATTGGAAGTTTATTAAAATCAGGAGTTTACAATGTAGATGGCGGAGAGGGAGGGATTCGAACCCTCGGAACCCTTTCGGGTTCACACGCTTTCGAGGCGTGCTGATTCAACCACTCTCACACCTCTCCGCTTTTGGAATCGTGATTGATTTTGGGGAGTTAACAAACGGCGACGCCGTTGTCCAGAGTGGAAAAACAGTTTCCGGGGCCGCCCGGTAGGAGCTCGTGGACAGCTCCTGGATCCCGGCGGAAAATGGAGGCTGCGAGGGAAAGCGCATGCGCATGAAACTTCATCTCCTTTTTCCGTTCGTGGGCATGAGCGCGGCTCTGGGCGCCTGCGCCACCACCCCCTCGCGGCAGCCCACGGCTCCGCTGGCCGAGCACGCCTCTTTCCGCCAGCCGGCCTCGGCCGACGACGAGATCCCCCAGTGCGCGCGCGCCTGCCGGGCCGACGAAGTCTGCATGAACACCTTCACCCCGGCGGGCGCCCAGTGCACGCCGGTCCCCGCGCCCGCGCCGCTCTTCGGCTTCGTGCTCCCCTTCGACGAAAAAACCGAAGTCTACTGCACCCACTCCTCCGGCAGCGGAAGCCACTCCGGCCTGAACGCCTACTGGGCGCTCGATCTCGCATCCGCCTACAAGTACCCGGGCGCGACGGTGCGCGCCTCGGCCGACGGCATCGCCTACGTCTTCCTCGGCGCCGACGGAAAGCTCTGCCCCGAGCCGCCCGGAACGCCCGAGACGGCTCAGCCTTCCGACTGCGGCTACGGCTGGGGCAACCGCGTGAAGATCCTGCACGGTGACGGCTACTTCAGCTACTACGTGCATCTCGACCGCCCGCTCGTCGCGAACGGCGCGCAGGTGAAGAAGGGCGACCCGATCGGAATCGAGGGCTGGACGGGCGCCGCGGGCCACCGCCATCTCCACTGGAGCGTGCAGAAGCTCCCGGGCACCACGCTCGCCGAGTGGCAGAAACACATCCAGACCTACGTCGGCGAGAGCGTGCCCTTCGAGTTCGAGGCGAACGAGAACGGGAAGAACCAGGTCTTCGACGTGACGAAGGTCCAGTGCGCGCACGCGAACATCGGCACGGTGCCCCCGGACCAGCAGCCCCGGTTCAAGGGCGTGAAGAAATCGCGCCGCAGGCCCTGATCGATCGGCCCGCATCAGGCGGCTTGTTTCCGCCTCTCCTGACGAAGCGGGAGCTCGACGATGAACGTCGATCCCTCGCCCTCGGCGCTCTCCACCCGGATGCTCCCCCCGTGAGCCTGGACCATCTGCCGCGTGATGTAGAGACCCAGACCGAGCCCCTGGATCTTCCGCGCTCCGGGAGCGCGCTCGTATCGCTCGAAGATCGCCTCGCGCAGCTGCGCGGGAACTCCGATCCCGTGGTCGCGGACTCGCAGGAGCGCCTTTTCGTCTTCGATGCGGTCCACCTCGATCTCTACGGGTCTTCCCCGACCGTACTTGATGGCGTTGGAGACGAGGTTCGCGAGCACCTGGTCGATCCTCATCCTGTCCCATCGGCCGACGACGGCTTCCGGAGCGCGAAGCGAAACCCGGATATCGCGCTCCTCGAGCTCGGGCTTCACGTGCGCGATCGTCTCGCGAACGGCGTGGGCGAGATCGAACTCCGTGAGCTCGAGATCGACCTTCCCGACCCGGATCCGGGTCAGGTCGAGCAGGTCGTTCACCAGGCGGGCAAGCCTCTGCAGCTGTTTTCCCGTCGCCGACACCAGCTCGAGCGTCTCCGAGGAAACCACCTGGCCCTCTACGAGCCGCCTGCCGATCGCCTCCTGGAGGGAGAGGCTCTCGCGCAGTCTCTTCTGGAGGAGCTGGATCTGAAGGATCAGCGAGGTAAGCGGGGTCCGCAGGTCATGAGCCGCCATGGACAGGAACTCATCGCGCGCGCACACGGCCTCCCGCAAGTCCGCCTCGAGCTGCTTCTGCACGGAGTAGTCGAAGACTGATGAGCGGGTCATCAGGAACCTCCCGTTCCGATCCTTTAAAACGGTCGCGCTGACCATCACCGGGAAGATTCGACCGTCCTTCCGAATCATGTCTAACTTCAGGTCGCTGATGAGACTTCGCTCCATGAATACGGGAAAGCTCTCGTCGAAGACGGCCTGACTCTCGGACGTGAGAAGGTCCCTGAACTTCCTCTTTCCGACGAGGTCCTCCCGCTCGTAGCCGAGCCAGCCCAGCTCCGTGCGGTTCACCTTGAGGAAAAGCCCGTCGGGCCCCAGCGAATGGTATCCGCAGGGCGCGTTCTCATAGAGATCCTCGACCTCCTTGGCGAAGGTTTCCATCGCTTTAGCGTGAGTGCGCAGGACCTCCTGGGCTTTCTTGGCCTCCGTGATCTCCACGACGACGCCCCCGAGATAGAGGACGCTTCCCTGCGGATCGAGAATGGGGAAGTACGAGACCAGCCAGGTCCTTCTCTCTCCCGGGCGCTTCCGGGTCGATCCCTCGATCTCCACTTTGATCAGGCCCTGCTTCCTCTCGAGGATGCCCTCGAAAATGGGCATGACCGTCGGAGCGAGCTCAGGGAGCACCTCAGCGATGGTTCTTCCCAGGTGCTCCCCGACGCTCGGTCCATTCACCTCGGACAAGGCCTCGTTGACCTTGAGGTACCGGAAGCGGGTGTCCAACAAGGCCATGCCAGCGGGCGAAGCGTCGAAGAACGCGTCGAGCTGTGCCTGCCGCCGCGCTATCTCCTCCATGGCTTTCTTTCGCTCGGAGATGTCCTGGACGAAGCCGTACCACTTCCCGTCCGGCAGGATCTTCGCGTTGACCTCAACCGGCAGGAAGGTTCCGTCCCGCTTCCGAAGGACCCAGTCGGCGCGATGGACCCTTCCGGCGACCTCGAGCTCGGAGCGGGACTCCCAAAGCGCCGAGATATCGACTTCGGGAATGAGGTCGATGATACGCTTGCCGACCAACTCCTCGCGCGCGTAGCCGAGGAGGGCGCAGCCCCGTTCGTTCACCTCGGTATAGATGCCGTCCAGATCGGCGACGAAGATTCCTATGGGTGCCAGGTTCGCGACCTGGCGGTAGCGCTCCTCGCTGTCTGACAGCAGCTTCAGGAAGCGTCGCCTCTGCAGATCGATCTCGTTCAGCTTGCGCGCGGTGATCCAGGTGGCCCCGACGAGGGCCGTCAGGAGCAGAATCATGGACAATCCATGGCGTGACCCGGCGTCGAGAAGCCCGATGCGAACCAGGAAGGCCGAGAGGATCTCGATGGGGACAGGAGCGATCAGCGCCAGCGGGAAGAACCTCCTCGCGATCTCTCCCCCGACCGAGTCGGCGGCGAGGATGGAGCCCGGGCCTCGTCGGAGGTCGCTCAGCAGGATCGACGCTCCCAGGAGGCAGACGGTCCAGGCCGTGTGGATCGCCATGCCTTTGGCCCCTTCCAGGCCGAAAATGCTGAAAAGTACCTGCCCCTCGGTGAGGTGCCCCATGAAGGAAATGAGACCGATGAGCGTGGCCGCCAGAGCAAGAGCTTCCGCTGCCCTCCGGCGTCCGGCCTTCCCGTCCTGCATGAGCAGGATCGAAAGCGACAGAAGGATCACGCAGACGGCCGACTCCGGAGCCGGAAGCGTTTCTCGGTCCCAGAATAGCCGGGGAATCCACACGGACTCGACCAGCCAGCTGGCGCCTGCTGCCAACGCGAGAAGCGAAATCGCCTCGCGAGCCCGCCGCGAGGCCTGGCCACCCCGGCCCAAGGAAGCGATCGCGACGCTGAGCAAGATGACCGCGGCTGCCATGAGGCCTGTCATCCGCCGACCGCCGGGAACGATGGTTTGAAGGACCCTGATGTCCCAGATCCATCCTGTTAACGCGGCTAGCGCCAATAGTGCGGCGGCGACGATCGCCCCGGATCGGATCCGACTCAAATTCCGTTCGTGGACACGCTCCGGCACAGCCGGCTGAAAGTACAAGTTGGGTGCCACTCATGCATGCTGCGTGCGCTAACTCCGCTCGGATTCCTGCACCTTCGGCCGAACCACCTGGAAGAAGATCATCAGCGCGAACAGCCCGCCCGAGGTGAGCGAGGGAAGCGCGAAGCCGCCGTAGCCGTATCTCGCGAAAGCGAAGCCCCCGACCACCGAACCCGCGACGAAGCCGATCAGGATGGCCGTGCGCATGAAGTTCGCCTTGGTCTCGAGCTTCGCGTCGAGGTCCGGCAGGCGCTCGCGGTTCATCAGCCTGACGATCCCGATGCCGAGATCGGTGGTGAGGCCCGTCAGGTGCGTGGTGCGCACCGCGAAGCCCGACACCGTCGCGATCGTGCCGTTCTGGATCCCGCACGCCAGGCACAGGAGCGCGAGGAGGAAGTAGTCTCGCGCGAGCGCCAGCGGCTCGCCGAATGCGCCGAACCAGCCCAGCATCCCCCCGCCGAAAACCGTGAAGGTCAGCAGGAAGATCAGCCCGAAGGTGATGTAGTAGCGCGGGCGCTTGTGCTGCCTCAGCCGGAGGTCGACGAGATGCCCGCTCAGCATCGCGCCCATCAGGAAGAACAGCGGCACCGTGAGCATGCCGAAGGCCTCGAAGCCCTCGCCCGCGGAAATCTCGACGCCGAAGAAGGTGGCGAACCCCGTCACGTGGGAGACGAACCGGTGGCAGGCCATGAACCCGCCGATGTTCAGCACGCCGGCCTGGAACGCCATGACCATCCAGATGGCCATGTTCCGGGGCGTGTACCACTGGATGGACTCGTTGCCGTAGATCATTCGAGCTCGAAGGTCTCCTGGTCATGGGGGACCACGCTCTGCCATCCGAGCGTGTCGCGAAGCTTCACCCGGAGCGCGTCCGCCGCCTGCGGCTCGCCGTGGACGATGAACGTGCGCTTGGGCGCGCGCGTGAACTCCTTCATCCAGGCCAGGATGTCCTTCTGGTCGCCGTGCGCTGAAAGCGTCGAGATGTCCTCGATCCGCGCGCGAACGGGCACGTACTGGCCGTAGATCTTGAGCT
>CAYZKI010000171.1:0-7207 GCA_964478745.1 uncultured Bacteriovoracaceae bacterium | reverse complement strand
CGCCTGATACGTAAGACCCCAAAAAAGGAGTTTCTCATGACCAAGATCCTGCTTCCCGTTATGGCTTTGATGCTTGCCTCGCCTTCGATCAGCTTCGGCGCTGACGCCAAGGCCGCATGTACCTGTGATGCGACTTGCGGTGAAAAGTGCGGCAAGGCCGGCAACAAGGACTGCGGCTGCAAGGCCTGCGACTGCGCCAAGACCGGCAAGTGCGAGCACGGAAAGTGCGCGAACCACGACCACGGCGCGCACGACCAGAAGAAGAAGTAAGCTTCTTCTTCGGACGGAAGTTCCGAGAGGCGGGTTCCGATCATCGATCGGGCCCGCCTTTTTCATTATGAGGGGGGCGGTCTTGCCCGTTGCATTGAGTCATGAGAGAGACCTGCTCATTCCCAGGGGGGTCTTATGATGAAAACCTTGATCACATGGTCTGTCCTTGCCGCGTTTGCGGTATCCGCGTCGGGTTCCCCGGCTTTCGCCTCGAATGAAATCGTTAAGGCTCTCGCGCCGCTCACGGGCGCGGCTTACGGCATGGACATCCAGCGCACGAAGGTGCGCGGGAAGAACGCTCGCGAGATGCTCGAGGACTACGCTTCCCGCGTGAAGGGCTACGAGGATCCCTATACGGTGAGCCTGCGCCTCGCCGCGAAGGACTTTCCTGAAGCGGATGACGGAAGTTCCGTCGTGGGCCTGGCCCGCATCATCGACGTGACCGAGTTCATCGTCGATCCGAGCGCCCGCGGCCTCTCGCGCGCCGAGCATGCCGCGCGCACCGCATTCGTGCGTGACCTTCTTTTCGAGGTTCGCGACCTGGGTGGCAGGATCGGCGTAGAGAGCCACTCCTGGTCTACCTGCGGAGTGACCTTTCCGGGCGTCTTCATCCTGGACGTCGATGCGAAGGAAGTGATCTCGATCTCTCCGGCGGATACGACCTGCTGAGCAGGGGCCTGTTCAGGCCGCTTTCTTCTTCGCCGAGACTTCCGCGATCGCCGTCTTGAACTCCGGGCGCTGATTCAGCGCGACCCAGGGGCCGTCGGGAGTATCCGAGACCATCTGCTCGACGGTGATCTCGTCCTTTTGAAGGGCCGCGACCAGCTCCTGGCGGGTGAAAGGCCCGAGTACGTCTCCCCGCATGTTGAGGAACCAGGACTTCCGGTTGAACAGGGCCGCGGGTCCGGGCTCGGTATGCACGGACTGCTTCGGGGTTGGCGCCGGAGCGACAGTCGGCGTCGGGGCCGGGGCAGCGGCGGCGGGAGCGGTTTCGAGGACGACCGTCGCTTCCGCGGCGGGAGCGGTTTCGAGCACCACGGTGGCTTCCGCGGCGACCGGAACCGGAGCTGGAGCCGGAGCGGGCTCGACCGCGGCGGCGGCGACCGGGGCCGGCGCATGGTCGGGAGCCGGCGCAGCGGCGGCCGGAGCTGGAGCGGCCTTCGGTTTGTCGTCATGAACGACCTTGTCGCTCTTCTCGGCGGCGTAGCTCGAGTAGGGGGTCTGGATCAGGACTTCCTGGCCCTGCTCGTTGATGTAGCCGTGAACCTTGTAAACCGCGAGAGGCTCGGCCTTGCCCTTCACTTTGGCTTCATGCGCCTTCTCGACGACGAACTTGCCCGGAACCTGCTCGAGGACCTCTTTCGAGATCAGGAAGTCGGTTCCGAACTCCTTGGTGAGCGACTCGATTCGGGAGGCGGTGTTCACGGTATCGCCGATGACGGTGAACTCCATGCGCTCATCCGAGCCGATGTTGCCTGAAGTCATGGTGCCGTGGTTGAGGCCCATTCCGATCTTGAGCAGGGGAAGGCCCTCGGCCTTGAGCTCCTCGTTCAGCTCGGCGAGAGCCTTGCGCATGCCGAGGCATGCTTTGATCGCGTTCTCGACGTCGCCGTTCTTGGTGAGAGGGATCCCCCAGAGGGCCATGATGGCGTCGCCGACGTACTTGTCGACGACTCCGCCGTGATCGAGGATCACGCGGACCATGCGGGTCATGTAGCGGTTGAGGATCTTCACGAGCGCTTCCGGGTCCATGCCTTCGGACATGGCTGTGAAGCCGCGGACGTCGGAGAAGAAGACGGTGCCTTGCTTGCGCTCGCCACCGAGCTTCAGCTCGCCGTTGAGGACCTTCTCGGCCATTTCCTTCGAGTGGAACTTGGCGAACGTGGCCTTCACGCGGTCGCGTTCCTCGAGGCCGGCGGCCATCTCGTTGAACGTCTGCGAGAGCTGCGCGACTTCGTCGCGGCCGCGCGCCTTGAGGCGGATCTTGAAGTCGCCCTGCGCGATCCGGATCGCGGCGTCGGCGAGCAGCTTGATCGGGCGGGATAGCGTGCCGGAGAACACATAGCCCACGAAGAAGGAGATGCAGAGAATGATCAGGCCGATCAGCGACGACCGGTACTCGAGGCGGCGCGGAACCTCGAAGGCCTTGGCTTCCGGCACCTCGGCGACGACGCCCAGGCCCCCGAAGCCGACGACGCGGAACGCGCCGAGCTTCTTTTCCTTGCTCGCGGGGTCGAGGTAGGTGGTTTGTCCGTTGTTGAACTTGCCCTCGAGCAGCTGCTTCACGATCTCGAGATGGGCGACGTTCTCGCCGGCGGCCACGCGGCCCGCGTCGGGGTGCGCGATGAGCTTGCCCTTCGAGTCGACCATGAACGAGGTGACGATCCCGCTTTCGCCGAACGCCTTCACGAAGCGGTCCTGGCGGATCAGCGCGGTCACCAGATGGCTGTACTTGAGCTCGCCCGGGATCGGGGACTCGATGAAGGGAATGGCCAGCGCGATCGCGGTGCTCCCGTCGGGAAGCGCCGTGGCCGCGAGCTGCACGCCGCCGCGCGTGGCGAGGTCGGTGAAGTTGATTTCGCGGCCCGAGAGGAGCGCGGTGGCGGCCTTGTCGGCCTTCGGGTCATCGGCGGTCGCGAGGACCTTCAGGAAGTCGGGAGAAAGAGCTTTCGCTCCCAGGGCGAAGGCGCTCTGCCCGTCGATGCGCTTCTGCACGAGGAGCGCCAGGAAATCCTTGTCCTTCGCGAAGAACTCGGCGACCACCTGGTCGCGGAGGTCAGCCGCGGCGTGCTCCTGCGTGAGCATCGTTCCGAGGACGCGCATCTTCTCGGTGAGGTTCTCGAACTGCTCGCGCATCTGGGTGGCGAGGCCCGTCGCCGTGTCCGAGTTGATCTGCTGGATCAGAGCGGTGTTTTCCTCGACCACCATGCGAGAGGAGAGGTAAACGATCCCCGCTACTGAGCTGATCAGTAGGATCGCGATTAGGCCCACCAGCTTCGTTCCGATAGTCAGACGCACGAAGGTATTTCGGCCTTCCTGGCGTTTCCCTAAAATTTTTCTATCCCCGAAAGAATTGTGAAAAGTTTGCGGACCGTACTCCGAGAAGTTCTAGGAGAAATGCTGTGGTCCTTAGTGTCTTTCGCGGGCCCAGCCGGTGGTTTTCCTTTCGGGAGATCGTGAGTGTCGACAGAGCGTCGAAATTTTGACGTAAAACTCCTCCTCGTGGCACTGGTCTGCATCGCGGGCAGCGCCTCGGGGGCCTACCTCCTTTATACCGACCTGAACGCCCGCGGCGGCGCCGGCATCGGCAAGCCCATGGCCGTCGTCGAGCGGCGCGAGTCGAAGGTTCGCCGCAAGGCGGGCTCGAGCTACGCATGGGCGAACGTCGACGTGAAGGAAGACCTCTACCGGAAGGACTCCCTGCAGACCGGCCCGGGCAGCGCCGCGACCGTAAAGTTCAACGACGGATCGCTGCTCGAAATCGGCGAGAACTCGCTCGTCGTCATCGACGACATCCAGAACATCCAGCTGAACTTCAAGCGCGGTTCGTTGATCGTCCGCCGCAAGGACGGCGGTGACTCCAAGATCACCATCGACAAGGACGGCAAGGCCAAGGTCGAAGAGCTCCCGATCCGCCTGATCTCGCCCGAGCCTCTCACGAACTACTGGGTTCCGGAGAAGGGCCAGAAGCCCGTGCGATTCGCATGGGAGCCCCGCGGCCAGAACCAGCCCGAGAGCTACACTTTCCAGATCTCCGCCGACAAGACGTTCCGCGCCGACCGCACGAGGACCGTTCAGGTGGCGGACCCCAGCGTGAAGGAGACCCAGCTCCAGCTGGCGCCGGGCAAGTACTACTGGCGCGTGGCGGGAAAAGGCGCTCAGCCCAGCGAAGCCCGCCAGATCATGGTTTCGCAGGCGATCGCGCTCCGGCCGCAGAGCCCTTCGAAGCAGAAGCTCATGATCTGGGGCGCGGAGAGCTCGCTCCCGTTCCGGTGGGTGACCCCCCAGGCGTCCGACGACACGATCGCGAACGCCAAGCACGAGATCGAGATTTCGAGCGACCCCGAGTTCCGCAATCGCGTGCTGAGCCAGCCGGTCGCCGCCGACAGCGGCCTGGCCTCGCTCAAGAACTTCGCCGAAGGGAACTACTTCTGGCGCATCAAGAGCCGCTACGGCGACTTCGAAGTGGCGAGCGCCGGCGAGCGGTTCGCGGTGGAGAAGGCCCGCCAGATCGCGATCGACCTCGGGAAGCCCGACCCCGCCAGCTCGTTCGAGCAGCGGCCGCAGGTCCTGTTCACCTGGGACGCCGACGCGGATGCCGAGTTCCAGTGGGAGCTTCAGGACGCCAAGGGCGCGACGGTCCTGACGAACAAGGCCCGTGCGAAGACCTTCGTCTGGAGCAAGCCGGAAGCGGGCACGTATAAATGGAAGGTTACGGCGCTCGCGCCGAACGGCGAGAAGGCCGGCGAGACCCAGTGGCGGCCGTTCGCGATCTTCGAGGGCAAGCCCGTCGCGCTGAAGGCTCCCGCCAAGAACCAGGAAATCTACTACTGGGAAGATCCGACCAAGATCGCCTTCGAGTGGACGCAGGACCCGCTGATCCAGAAGGAAGACATGGCTTACCTGATCGAAGTCGCGCACGACGCGGACTTCAAGACGGGCCTGGTCAGCAAGCGACTCGACGAGGAGACGGTCACGAGCAAGGACCTCGGCGGCCTTCAGCCCGGCGCCTACTTCTGGCGCGTGCGCATCGTCGACAAGTCCGGCCAGACGGTCAAGACCAGCGAGGTGGCCCGGTTCGCCTATGGCCCGCATCCCGTGCTCGCCGCTCCGCTCGAGGCGGGACCCGCGGTCGGCGCGGAGTTCAACGTGCTCGACGAGGGCAACGATCCCGTCCTGACCTGGAAGCCCGTCGAGGGAGCCGAGAACTACGAGGTGACCGTGTACGCGCCCGTGCAGAACCGCACGACCGCTTCCGGCCGCCAGCAGAACAAGGTCTTCTTCAAGACCTCGACCGACAAGCTCACCGCGACGGTCAAGGGCTTGAAGGAAGGAAAGTACTTCTGGACCATCCGCACGATCGACCGCATGAAGCGCGCAGGGGAGCCCATGCCCCCGAAGTGGTTCACGGTCACGTACGGCGAGCCTCTTGCCGCTCCCGAGAGCACCAGCGCGGAGGTGCAATGAGGCCGGGCACCCGCTCGCTCATTCTCACTCTCGCCGTGTTCTCCGCTCTCACGCTCGCGTGGGTCCCGGCCGCTCACGCGAAGAAGGTGCAGCTCGAGTGGAAGGAAATCAAGGGGGCGAAGCAGTACGAGCTCCAGGTGCTGCGCGCCGGATCGGTCGTCCTGAAGAAGACGCTCGAGGAGAACAACTGGTCGGGCGATCTCGGCAACGGGGTCTTCACCTACCAGATCCGCGCGATCGACCGCGTGGGCCGTCCCGGCCAGTGGAGCGGCGCGAAGGCTCTCGTCGTCGCGCCGAAGCCGCCTGACCAGGAGTCGCCCGTGAACGGCAACCGGGTGGTCATCTACGACCCGAACGCGCCCGTCACGCTGACGTGGGAAGCGGCGGAAGGCGCCACCAAGTACGCAGTCGTCGTCAAGCAGGACAAGAAGGTGGTGCAGAAGCTCTCTGTCAGCGGCACCAAGACCGCCGTGCGGGGGCTCCAGCCCGGCAAGTTCACCTGGCAGGTGGCCACCATCATCGAAGCCACCGATCGCGAGCCCGCTTCCCTGAGGGGCAAGGTCTGGGAGAGCCCGTACAGCGACGTCGAGGAGTTCGAGGTCGAGGCCAGGCAGCTCGCCAAGCCCGAGCCGATCTATCCGCTGGGCGTGATCGCCCCGACCAAGGACGGCAAGGTCCAGTTCGAATGGCGAAAGGTCGACGGCGCCGAGGCTTACGAAGTCGAGGTCCGCGAGCTCACTCCTGCGCGCGCGCCGGCGAGCGCCGACGCGGCCGCCAAAGGCAAGACCTTCGTGACCCGCGACCGCAACCTGACGATCCCCGTCGGAGCCGAAGGGTTCGGCACCTGGAAAGTGCGCGCGCTGGCCAACATCGATCCGACCAACGTCGCAGGCGCCATGGGACCGCACAGCGTGGCGGACTACCGGATCAGCCGCAACGCCCAGTTCTCGGAAGGCTCCGGCTACATCGCGCTTTCCACGCTGATATCCCCTTACAGCATGCGCATGGAGATCCCGGGCGGCGAGGTCCGCAACGCGAGCTCCACGGCCGGCACGCTCCGCCTGAGCGGCGAGTATTACTTCGTCCCGCAGTGGGCGATCGGAGCGGCCTTCGAGATGACCCAGTTCGGCCTGTCCGCGCGGCACCAGCTGTTCTCGAGCGTGCGCCAGGACTTCGACCTGAACCGCAAGACGCTCGAGCTCATGGCCAAGTATCGCGTCGCGGTGACGCGGGACAAGTTCGGCTGGTTCTTTTCGCCCAAGCTCGGCGTCGAGTACCGCGAGTACTATCAGGTGCGCTCCGACGGAAGCAGCGCCGCGACGGCGAAGATGGTTTCCGACCAGCTCGGAACCTTCGGCCCGGCACTGGGCTTCGACCTTCGCAAGCAGTTGACGGAGAAGCTGAGCCTCGGCATGAAGGTCAGCTACTTCCTGCCCATCTCGGTGACGGGCCTCGAGTCGAGCGACGGAAGCCGCTTCGACCTCGATCTGACGAGCTTGGGCCACAACAAGCGCAATCTGAGCCTCGGCCTGCAGGGCATGTACTGGTTCGGCAGCAACTGGGGCGCGGGCGCCGGAGCCTACGCCGAAATGCGCTCCATCGGATACGACGTACCGGGCGCGGGGTCTCCCGGTGGCAGCCAGGGGCAGATCACGCAGGACGCCTTCCACTTCTTCGGCAGTCTCCTCTACAGTTTCGGACGCTAGTCCCGGAAAGGCGCGGCCGGCTGGTGTGGCGCTTGCTTAGGCTC
>CAYZKI010000170.1:2570-7212 GCA_964478745.1 uncultured Bacteriovoracaceae bacterium | reverse complement strand
AGGCAGGCGAGGCAGACAAGGCAGACAAGGCAGACAAGGCAGGCGAGGCAGACAAGGCAGGCGAGGCAACCAAGGCAACCAAGGCAGCCGATCGCCACCCACCCGCTCAGCCGGTTCGTCCGAGCTCCTTCAGCTCTCTTCCCGACGCGAGCGCCGAGATCCGCGCGATCGATCCGTAAACCAGCTCCAGCACCGGCTCATCGACTTCGTCGGGTTCGTCCTGCGAACGCTGCAGATCCGACATGCAAAGCTTCCGGAAGACCATCCCCTGCGAGTTGAGATTGTCCTCGTCGCCCTTCTCGGTGTTCGTCCTGAGAAAGCCTCCGACGAGATCCTGGCCGAAGAGGTAGACCACCGGCTCCGCTGGCAGCCGGTCCACCAGCGTCGCCGTCGGAACGCCTTCCTGCACGACCACGCTCTCGATCGGCGCCCGATTCTTTCCGACGCTCATCTTGTTCTTCGTGCGGCGGTTCATCTTGCGGAGATCGTCGGCGCCATGGGCGACCATGATCCCCATTCCGTAGGTACCCGCGTTGTTCTTCACGAAAACGAAGGGCTTTCTCCTGACCGAATGCTTGTCGTAGGCTTCCTGGATTCGCGCGAGTACCCTCTCGACGGATTGCGCGACCTCTTCCGTGCCCTGTTCCTCGTTGAAGTTCACGGGGCCCACGGCCTCCGTGTCGATCTGGATCAGCCAGGGGTCGATGCCCGCGATCTCCGCGAACTCTCGCGCGAGCTCGTTGTAATGGACGAAATGATTGCTCTTCTTGCGGGAGTGCCACCCGAGCGCGTGGCTCGGCAGCACGGGCTGCTTCACTTCGTCGAATACCTTGGGGTACCCGCCGGAGAAATCGTTGTTCAGGACCACGAGGTCGGGAATAAAGTCGCCGGCGCGAAGCAGGCCGTCTCTTAGGCTGAGCGGAAGAGCCTGAAGCTTCTTGCCGGTCGCGGAGACGAGCTCGACCGGTTGATCGCCCGCGGTTCCCGGGCCGCCGGTGCCGTACCAGCCCAGCGCGCTTTCGATTCCGGCGTCGGTCAGGATCTGCAGGAGGTAGTAAAGGTTCTCGATGTAATAGGTGTTCGTCGTATGGGATTCCGGCACGACGAGGATCCGGCGGATTTCCTGTCTCAGTCCCAGCCTCTTGGAGATGCGCTCGAGGTGAGCCTTCAGCACGGCTGGAGCGGCCCGGAGATCCTCGGGGCAGATGTTGTTGAAGCCCGCGGGGAACAGGTTGCTGTCGACGGGCGCGATCTTGTAGCCCGAGTCACGAAGATCGACGGAACAGTAGAAAGGAGGAGGGGCCGCCTCGGCCTGGCGATTCGCCCACTCCACCAATGCGTCGCGATTGCTCCGGATCCGTTCGGCGAGCAGCTTCTTGGTGGCGGAGAGGGAGGGGCTCACGGGCTGGCCTCTTTCAGGCGATCGAGGGTGCGGATGACGTAATCGGCGGAAGAGGCGATGGGAGGCTGGAGCCCGCCCTTCCACTCGGAGATCAGGCTGCGCGCCTGGCTGACCCGGCCCAGACAGTCCGAGACGAGAGCCGTCTTCAGTTCTTCGTGATACGTCTTGAGCTGCGCGGCGGTTCGCTTTCCCGGAGGGCGCGGCGGGTTCGAGCAGGTGTCGAAGTAGCGGATCCAGGCGTCGGCCGCCTCTTCCGAAGCCCGCGTCGCGGTGAGCTCGTGGCCGATGTCGAGGGTGGACTTGAGCAGCATCACGGACTCCACGAGGCACTGGCCGCGTCGGCCGATGCGGTCACGCAGCTGGCTCTCGTCCACGGGGCCCTTGCCGGGAAGCTTCTCGCACTGGCGCAGCTTGAGCTCGAGGTCGGTTTCCGCCGTGCGCCCGCGCGTCGCCAGCTCCGCGCCCGGCTCGGAAGCGAGCTTCGAGGCCGCGTCCAGCGCGAGACGCGCCTCGGAGTCCCGATTCAGCGCCATGAGCGCCCTCGACTTGAAAACCAGCGCGTCGGCGCGGCGTGCGCCGAGCGATTTCAATTTCGTCAGCCGGTCGAGCTCCATCGCCGTCAGCAGCGCCTCGTGCTTCTTTCCGGCGGCGAGGTAGGCGCGCCCGAGCTCCAGGCGCCCGATCACGCCGTCAGGAGTCTTGCCCGCGGCGTTCACGTAATACTTCAGGGGTGCGAGAGCCCGCTCGGCCTGCTTCATCTCCAGGCGCGCGACTCCGAGATGAAGGTGCGCCTTGAGGTAGCCCTTCGCTCCGGGATAGCGATCCACGAGGCGTTGCAGATGGTTCGCGGCCTGGACGAAATCCTTCGCGTCGAGCGCGGCAGTTCCTTCCTTCCATAAGATCTCGGCTTCGTCGGGAGAAGTGGGGCCGGAGCTGGTCTCGGCCGCGAACGCGAGCGTGAATGGAGCGCTGATCGAAGCGCTAGCGAGTGCCAGCAGAACCAAAGGCCATGGCCACATGGAACAAGTCCTCTACGGAATGGATATCCCTTGCGAGTTCCGGCAGTGTCGCACAGATGGGAATGGAATTTCCACGCAGTTGTTCCAGAACGAGGCGCTCCCGTTTTTGAAGCGCCGCAATAATCTCCAAGCCCGCGGAGATGTTGGGATTCACCCCTCCGCCCGGCCCGCTCGGAAGATAACTGAGCGTGCGGTTCAGGGCCACCCCGTCGAAGTGGAACCGGTGGTCCTGGATGCTCCGGATGAACTGGGTGGCCTCACCGACGGTGTCCGGCTGGGGCGTCGTGACCATGAGGAATCCCACCTCCTCGGATTCGAGCAGGCGGGTCACCTTCTTGAGATTCGCCGTGAAGCGCACGCGGACCTCGAAGAGCGCGGAGGCGAAATCCAGCAGGCTCGTCATGAAACCCGCTCCCGTGAGCTTTTCGAGGATGCCGAGCGCCTTCTTCATCCCGCCGGCCACGAGCTTGTTGGCAGGCAGCACGAGCCAGCGGATCAGGCGCTCCTCGAAGAACTGCGCGAGCAGCTGGGGCGCGTCCAGGAAGTCGAGCGTGTTCCGGCTCGGCGGAGTATCGAGCACGATGCAGTCGTACTTGCCCGACTCGTTGAGGGCGTAAAGCTTCTCGAGCGCCATGTACTCGTTGGTGCCCGAGAACTCGCGCGCGAAGATCTGGAAGATCGGGTTCCTCTTGATCCGGTCGGCGAGCGCGCGGTCGGGCGCGAGCTCATCGACGAAATCCTCGAACGTCTTGCGCGTGTCGGGCATGAGCGCGTGGAGCGTGCCCTTCGCTCCCGGAATCCGGCCTGTCAGGTCATGAGGCTCGTTTCCGAGGTGCTCGAGCCCGAGCGAGGTCACGAGCCTCTTCGCCGGGTCCATGGTGACGACGACTGTCCTGCGCCCTTGGTGGGCCGCCCTCATCGCGACGGCCGAGCTCAACGTGGTCTTGCCGACTCCGCCCGTGCCGCAAGTCACGAGGATCTTCCGTCTGGAGAGGATCGAGTCGATGGAAAGGCTCATCCCGCCCAGCCTTTCGCCAGGATGACTTCGGACATCCTCTCGACCAGGGAGTCCCGCGCGCTGTCCGCGGGCGGAGGAAGGAAGGGGAGTCCGGCGAAGTCGATCTTCCTGTCCCGCCAGAGCCTCAGGTTGTGGCTCTCGAGCACCAGTCTCTTCTCCGCGTAATCGGCGTCGGACTCGGGCACGGGCGTCGGCCAGAGGTCGGGATCGGCGGGCACGCCGCCCTGACCGGGGTTGCCCGGAAACAGGCGGTTCGCGAGGAACGCGGGCTCGCCCTTGGGGAAGAGCTCGACCAGGAAGTCGCGGAGCTCGAGCCCTTCGACGAGCGGCATCTCCTCGGGCAGCGCGACCACGACCTGACCCGTCTGCCGGGGATCGCCGAAGGTATCGATCATCTGCTCCGAGTCCCGGTTGATCGGTCCGCCCTGGAAAAGCCGGGTGAAGTTCAGGGTGCTCTGGAACATGGCGACGCCGTAGCCGGTCGAGGGCATGTCGATGACGACGTGATCGTAATTGGCGCGCTCGTGCCAGACCTTCCCGAGCAGCACGAGCTCGTGGATCCCGGGCGCGGCCTTGGCGAGGTACTGCATCAGCCGGTTCTGCAGGAAGATGCGCGCGAGCGACGCGACGCCGATCTTCATCGAGGCGTACTCCTCGAACGCGCGGGAGGCCTCGCAGTTCAGGTGCCAGAGGCGGTCGGAAATCTTCACCAGCTCGCCCATCGGGCGGGTGGGGTCCTCGAAGGTCGTCCAGAGCACCCGCTTGCCTTTCCTCGAGAGAGCGAGCGCCAGCGACTGCGAGACGACCGTCTTGCCGACGCCGCCTTTTCCGCTGATGAAAATCAGATTTCTTCGCGTGACAGACGCGAGATCGGGCGAGCTCATCTCATCTTAGGGGGTGGCAGTGTGGATCCATTCGACCGGGAGCCTGCTGGAAGTGAGCCTGCGGACCTCGTCAGCGCTCAACGGGTAATCCTGGTCGATGATCAGCCGCTTGGCGCCTGGATAGGCCTCGAAGTCGCGGATGGCCTGCGCGGAAGGGACGCGGTCCTTGCTGCTCCACTGCACCGGGATCGACCCGAACTTCAGCCAAGTGTCCGGGGTTGCCGGGTCGAACTCCACGTCGACGATGACGTCCTTCAGGCCCTTGATCGCGAGCAGGTACTGGAAGTGCTGGTCCGAGGGGTAGAGTCCGGTCACGCGG
>CAYZKI010000170.1:0-2560 GCA_964478745.1 uncultured Bacteriovoracaceae bacterium | reverse complement strand
GTCTTGGCCTGAGGCAGGAAGTTCAGGACGTCCATGTGCCCGTACCAGGGCCACAGGTCCGTCGCGTACATCGTGTGGATCTTCGGTCCGAGCGCGATGATCCCGTCGCGGTCGTCGTAACGCGGGAACGTGCCGCGGCTGAACGTCACCGCGAGCTCGCCGTTGAGCTTGTTCAGGCGCGCGCTATCGGCGGTGCCCGGAAACCCCTTGAGAACGAAGAGCAGCTTCTTGAACCCGATTCGATTCAGCCGGTCGATCTCGGGCTGCGTGGGGAAGCCGACATCGAGGGCGATGAATTCGGCGCCCATTGCGGCGAGAAGCTTCCATGCGGCGACGGTGTCCTCGCCAGGGTAACGATTGGTCTCGATGCGAAGCCGGTCCGCCCCTTTGAGCTTCGTGAGCTCCATCAGGTCGTCCGGATAGGGATCCTGCGCGTTGATCAGGTAGCTCCGCGTCCCCGGGAGCCTCGACCAGTCGGAGATCTGGTCCGGGCGGGGAGCATCCGGAGAGTAGATCGTTTCGTGAATCGGAAGCGCGGCGGCGGTTTGACTCATAAAGGTAGCCAGTACGAGAAGGGAGCCCCAGGAGCGGATCATGTCATGTTCGTATCGCGATCGGGCGGCTCATGGCAACGCAAGGCCGCTCCAATCTGGAACGAGCGGGAGACCTTCGGACGAGGAGTCCTGAACAACCGCCTTGATTTTGCGCGCAGCAGCCATAAACTGAGGGGGTTCCAAAAGGTCCCAAGGAGATTTCGCTATGCGTCTTTCTGCCCCTCTTTCCGCTTTGGTTGCCGTAGTCGCCCTCACGATCGCCGCGTCGAGCTGCGGTCCCAAGGCGTTCACCAAGGGCGAATACGACGATCCGACCCGCGTCGAGCTCTTGGACGACAAGTTCAACGAGGCGGACATGCAGCAGATGGCGGACACCGTCATCAAGGCGATGGTGGCCTGCGATTACGTCGCCAAGGCGCCGAAGCCTCCGATCGTCATCGTGGCGAAGGTGAAGAACGTCACCGAAGAGCACATCGACACGCAGTCGATGACCGACAAGATCCGCACCGCGCTCATCAAGACCGGCAAGGTCCGCTTCGTGAACAAGGAGGAGCGCGGTACCCTCGACGAGGAATACGATTACAACGAAGGCCCGAACGTCTCGGGCCCGGCCGCGAAGAAGCGCGGGAAGCAGCTCGGCGCCGACTATATCCTTTCCGGCGCGCTCGCGACCAACGTGCAGCAGGTCGGCAACGACAAGTACATCTATTACAAGCTGACGATGAATCTCACCAACATGGACACTTCGACCATCGACTGCGTCGAAGAGCGAGAGATTCGCAAGAAGTACCGTCGTCGCAGTGTGGGCATGTAAGAGCCGACTCGCTTCCTGGCTCCTGGCCTTTTCCCTCGCGACGGGTTGCGCGTCGGCGAGGATGTCGGACCACGCCTCGGATCGCTTCTTCCGCGAGCGCGACTATCCGGCCGCCGAGGAGAGCCTCCGCCGCGGGCTCGAGGAGCAGGGTGAGAACGGCAGGGACCAGCTCCTTTACCTGCTCGATCTCGGGCTGACGCTCCATACGGCGGGCAAGTATGAGGAGAGCAACCGCGTCTTCGCCCGCGCCGACAAGATCGCCGAGATCAAGGATTACACCTCGATCTCGACCGAGGCGGGCACCTTCCTGACCAGCGAGAACATCAAGGACTACAAGGGCGAGGACTTCGAGAAGGTCATGATCAACGCCTTCATGGCGATGAACTATGCCGCTCTCGGGAACATCGAGGATGCGCTCGTCGAGGTCAGGCTCGTCAACCGCAAGCTGCAACTCATGGTCACCGAAGGGCAGCGCAGGTATAAGCAGAACGCCTTCGCGCGCTACCTTTCAGCGGTCCTTTACGAGGCCGAGCGGAACTGGAACGACGCGTACATCGACTACAAGCAGACGCTGGAGCTCGCCCCGGAAACGCCGGGCCTCGGGGTGGACCTCTGGCGAATGGCCTGGCTGATGCGCTCGCCCGAGGACATGGAACGATGGGAGAAGCGCTTCCAGCTGTCCGAGGACGACAAACAGCGCGCCAAGGCCCTTTCCCCGCGCTCGGAGAAAGGCGAGATCGTCGTGATCTTCGAGAACGGCATCTCTCCGATCAAGCGTCCTAACCCCGCCTGGAACTCCCTCCCGCACTTCTATCCCCGGGTGAACCCCGTGCGCTCCGGCGCCGTCAGCGTCAACGGAGAGGCCAAAGGCAGGACCTTCGTGCTCCACGACATCGAGCGGACGGCGATCGAGAACCTCGAGGAGAACTATGCCGCGATGGTCGCCAAGAAGATCGGCGGCGTGGTGGTCAAGGAAGTGGTCGCCGATCAGATCGGCCGCAGCACCGACAGTCCCCTCGTCGGGTTCCTGGCCAAGGTGCTGTTTTACGCCTCGGATCAGCCCGACCTGCGCTCATGGAACCTGCTTCCCCGGGATCTTCAGATGCTCCGCGTCCCCGTCGCTCCGGGCCTTCATACCATCAGGCTCGAGGCCGAAGGGGCGGGCGAGGTCTTCGAGAAGTCGGTACAGGTC
>CAYZKI010000169.1:2936-7216 GCA_964478745.1 uncultured Bacteriovoracaceae bacterium | reverse complement strand
GCATGTCGAAAGCTTTCACCAAGGAAGACTCGGGCGGCGAGGATGCCGCGGAACACGAGGCCCTCGAGGGCCCGGCGATCCCGCGCGGGCTCAAGAACTACATCACGCCCCAGGGCGCGGACCGCCTCAAGGCCGAGCTGCACGAGCTGCTGCACGTGAAGCGCCCGGAGCTCGTGAAGACCGTCCAGTGGGCCGCGGGTAACGGGGACCGCTCCGAGAACGGCGACTACATCTACGGCAAGCGGAAGCTGCGCGAGTACGACCGGCGCATCCGCTTCCTGACCAAGCGCCTCGAGATCGCCGAGGTCGTCGATCCGGCCGACCCGAACCGCCAGGGCAAGGATCGCGTCCTGTTCGGCGCGACGGTGACGGTCAGCGACGAGGAAGGCAGGAAGCGCGTCTACCGCATCGTGGGCATGGACGAGATCGACGCAAGCGCGGGGAAGGTGAGCTGGCTCTCGCCGGTCGCGAAAGCGCTTCTCAACGCGAAGGCCGGCGACGTCGTCACCCTTCGCACGCCCAAGGGCGACGAGGAGCTCGAGATCTCGCGCATCGAGTACAAGCCGATCGAGTAGGCCGCGGCGGTTCGCTAGTACACGACGCCGATCGAGAACCGGAACCCGTTCATGTCGAAGCCGCTCACGCCGCCCAGCTCACCCGAGAGCGACCAGATCGCGCTCTGGATCCGGAGCGCTTTGCCGTCGCGCGACCAGAGGCGCAGGTCGACGCCCGCCGAGATCTCATAGCCGAAAGCGAGGCCGTCGGTGTTCTCGACTTCCGTCGTTGGCGGCGGAGAGAGCTTGAGGAGGTGCCACGAGACGATGCCCGCGGCGCCGAGGTAAGGCTGCACGCGCCCTTCGTTGATCGGAACGACTTTCAGCCCGCCGAGGAAGGCGGCCCCGTAGAGCGTGTAGCCGGGCTGATCCGCGCCGAGCTTGGCGGTGCCCGTCGAATACTGGAAGTCGGCGGCGAAGTCGGGGCGGAGCATCCCGCGCCGGGCCTGCACGCCGATCGTGAGCGAGTAGCCGAGCGAGCCCGCCAGGCTCCCGGTGTCCAAGCCGGTGAAGAAGTGCGGAGTCAGGAGCGCATAGGGCGCGTAGGGACCGCCCTGGGCCCGGGCGTCGGGAATCCCGTGGAGAAGGATCGCGGCAGTGACGATCAGCAGGCGCTTGAGCAAGACATACCCCTTCAAAGGCGGATCGGAATACTTCCGCCCGGGCTCGAGCCAAGTTTGCTTCAAGGAGTCAACCAGTTGAAATCACTGGCGATAGCTTATCAAGAAATCTTGATTCGCGATTCATATCCGGATGAAGGGGGGGCCGTAACCTGTTCTCAAGGCAGGTAACGGCACATGGAAACGACATCCCTCAAAATGAGGCCTTTGAAGAAGGTGCTGCTGATCGAGACGCAGCCTCTCTGGTGCATCGGGGTTTCGAGCCTCATTCATCAGCTCGATCCGCGCGCCAGGGTCTTCCACGCGAGGAACGTCGAGGAGGCCAGGAACATCTACCGGGCCGAGGCGGGCGCCTTCGACCTGATCATCACGGACTTCAACCTGGACGGGCAGGGAAGCGGCCTGGACCTGTGGAAGGAATGCCGCGAGAGGCGCATCCCGTTCGTGGTCATGTCGGGCTTCCAGGGAGGCGACACCCTCGAGAACCCTCCCGAGGAGATGCTGCACGCCGGCCATCTCGTGCTGATGCCGAAGCCGCTCAATCCGAAGCTCTTCTTCAACGTGCTCGGCCCGCTCATCGATACCGAACGCCACGAGCTCTCGTCCTCACTGGTCTGGGTCGCCGCCTGAGCGCCTAGCGTTTCATCCCGCTCGAGGTGGAGCTTCCGCCGGAGCCGGAAGGACCGGAGGCTCCGCCCCCGTAGATACCCATCAGCCCGCCTCCGAGCGTGTTGCCGCCGCCGGCGCCCGGGTTCCCGGTTTCCCCGAAGCCGTTCGCCGGATCCTCGAACTGAACGGTCTTCCCGTCGTCGAGCACGCATCCCGGCGGCGGCGTGACCTGGCCCGCGGCCTGGCCATCGCGGCTCGCGTCCGGCGCCTCATAGGTGAGATCGGGCGAGCTCGGGCGCATTCCCGACGGGCACTGCACGCTGCTTCGGGGGTAAGTGCGAAGCGCTTCGTCCCGGGCGGCCTGACCGGGCTGCTGAGCCGCGGGCGGCGCGGTCTCGGGGCGCGCGTCCGATCGGACGTCGGGTCCGGGGTCGATGACCCCCGGCCGTTCATCCCAGCCCACCTGGTCGGCAGGCGTGATCTCTCGCGCCGTTTGCGTGACTTTATAGGTGCCCGCCGATAAGACTACGAGACAGGCCAATGCGAGGAGCGAACGCCGTTTGAAGGGTTTCACTCTCTGATATGATTGCAAGCGTCATGCGCAAGACCGGACTGCTTCTCCTGAATCTCGGGACGCCCGAGGCGCCCACGCCCGCCGCCGTCCGCGATTACCTGCGCGAGTTCCTGATGGATCCGTGGGTGATCGACATTCCCTGGCCGCTGCGGTTCGCGCTGGTCCATGGCATCATCCTTCGCTCCCGTCCCGCGGCTTCGGCGCACGCCTACGCCAAGATCTGGACCGAAAAGGGCTCTCCTCTCAAGATCCACGCCCGGGATCTCCATCGCGAGGTCTCGGCGCTCCTTCCCGCCGGCTGTTCCGTGAAATGGGCGATGCGCTACGGCTCGCCCTCGATCGAGAGCGTGGTGCGCGAGTTCGCGCGCGAGCATCAGGGCGCCGGGCAGGGGCTCGCGAAGCTGGTCGTGCTTCCGCTGTACCCGCAGTACTCGACTGCGGCGACCGAGTCGTCGATCCGCGCGACGCGCGCGGCGCTGAAGAAGCATCTGCCGGGCACGCCCGTGGAGTTCGTCCGCGACTTCTATGATCATCCGGGCTTCGTCGACTCGTTCGTGGCGGTGGGGCGCGCCGCGCTCGCCGAAAGGCCCGCCGACTTCGTGATCTTCAGCTTCCACGGCCTTCCCGAGCGGCAGGTGAGGAAGCTCGATCGCTCGGGAAGGCATTGCCTCGAGGGAGAGAGCTGCTGCGACCGCATCACCGACGCCAATCGCGACTGCTACCGCGCCCAGAGCTACGCCACGGCGCGGGCCATCGCATCGGGCATGGGCCTCGAGCCCGGACGGTACGAGGTGGCTTTCCAGTCTCGGCTCGATTCGAAATGGATCAGGCCTTTCACTGATGATCTTTACGAGAGCCTTCCGAAGCGCGGGGTGAGGAAGGTGGCCGTCATGTGCCCGTCCTTCGTCGCCGATTGCCTGGAAACGCTCGAGGAGGTCGCGCTTCGCGGGCGAGAGCAGTTCGTCGCCGCCGGAGGAGAGGATCTCTATCTGGTGCCCAGCCTGAACTCCGCCCCGAACTGGGCGCGCGCGGTGGCGCACATCGCGGGAGCCATCTGATGGCGCGTATCCTGATCGTCGAGGACATCGACATGATGCTCGGCCTGCTCGAGCAGCTGGTTTCCGGCATGCCGGGGCACAAGGTTTCCGGCCTGTGCGCGAACGTCATGGAGGCGCGCCTCGAGCTCACGCGCCGGCGGCCCGACGTGGTCCTGCTCGACGAGATCCTGCCCGGCGAATCAGCCTACGATTTCATGAAGGAGCTCGTGGCCGACGGGATTCCGGTGATCCTCATGACCGGCATGCTCGACGCGAGCCACGCCGTTCCCCCGGAAGCCCTCGGGCGGGTGATCAAGCCCGCCTGGGAATCGATGGCCCAGGACGGCCAGCGTCTCGCCGCGGAGATCGCCGCCCTACTGAAGAAGGCGTGAGCCCGAGAGCACGAAAACGTCGCGCGTGCGTCCCTCGACCGGCGGCGTCTCGGCGCCGGGATCGGGCACGGTGAGCGTCTGGATGCGCACGGGAAGGCCGCGTCTTTCCATCGCGTCGGAGAAATCCTGGAGGTACGGCCGCCCCGGATCGGTCAGCATGAAACGTCCCCCCGGCCTGAGCCCCTCGGCGATCGCGCGCGCCACGATCTCGGGCTGGTGTTTCTCGTAGAGGACGTCGCTCGCGATCACCCGGTCGAAGGTCTCGCCGAGCGTTTCCGTGCGCCAGTCGAGCGCGCGGTACTCCACGCTCGATCCCGGATTGGCTTTCAGGTTCAGCTCGAGAAACGACCGGATATCCGGGTGGCAGTCGGTCGCGACCGGACGCGCGCCCCTGAGCGACGCTGCCAGGCTCGGGAGCGCGAGCCCGCAGCCGAGCTCGAGGACGCGCTCTCCCTCGCGCGCCAGGGACTCGGCCTGTGGATTCTGCGCCTGGC
>CAYZKI010000169.1:221-2926 GCA_964478745.1 uncultured Bacteriovoracaceae bacterium | reverse complement strand
GACATGAGCTCCAGGGTCAGCGCGCGCGCGGCGGGCCAGACGGTCCCGAAGTACGGGCAGAGAGTCTCGAGCAGCTCCGGCGTTCCGCGCTCGTTCAGGATCTCGAAGAGGTCATCGATGGTCCGGTCCAGGCTTTCCAGGCAGAATACGCGCAGCGGAGGCAGCGTGGGGACAAGGCGTTCCAGCGATTCGCGCAGGGCGTAGTCATAAGGAAGAGTCGAGCAGCGTAGCGAAAGCCCGGGCATGCATCCGTTTTAGCGGAACGCAGCGCACAGCGTCAATGATCGCTTTGATTTCGAGTCGTTTCGTTTACAATAAAGAGGTGATCCCACTTACGGCCCGGCAGAAGCGTTCGGTAACGACCGTTTTCATCGTCATCCACCTGATCGCCATCTATTCGTGGGCGATGCCGCCCGCGTCAGGCTCGTGGAACGGCCCCAAGCGCTTCATCGACGGCATCTTCAGGCCGTACCTCCTGTTCACGGGCCTCTGGCAGGGCTGGGACATGTTCGCGCCGGACCCGTTGCGCATCAACACGTATCTCGAGGCCGACATCACGTTCGAGGACGGCAGCACCGCGCGCTGGAAGTTCCCGCGCATGGAGCACATGGGGAAGTTCCGCGCCTACTATAAGGAGCGCTGGCGGAAGTGGGCGGCCGACAACGTGAGGCTCGACCGGAACTCGGGGCTCTGGCCGGACGCCGCGAGGTACGTGGCCCGCATCCACGCGAAGATGCCCTCGCCTCCGAAGCAGGTGAAGCTGATCAGGTTCTGGGCCGACGTCCCGCCGCCCGAACGCTGGAGCGATCCCGACAAGTGGAACTCCTACACCTTCTTCACCTATGAGGTGACCGCCAAGGATCTCGAGGGCGAGGTGCCCGCTCCATGAGCAATCCGACCCGCATCCTGGCCTCCGCCTGGAACGCCGTTTTCTTCGAGACCGAGAACGCGGCCGCTTTCGGCCTGGTTCGGATCCTCTTCGGCCTGATCGCGCTGGCCTGGGGCATCCTGGCTTACCCGGACCTCGAGGCTTTCTTCGGCCCCTACGGCGTGATCCTGCCCGAGACCGCGCCTCGCGTGGTGCCGCATCTCCGCATCAACCTCCTGATGCTCGCGCCCGAGTCGCTGGGATGGCTGCACGCATTCTACGGTCTTTACATGCTGGGCGCCCTGCTGCTCACGCTGGGCCTTTTCACGCGCGTCGGCGCGGTGCTGGTCTGGCTCGGCCTGGTCTCCTTCTCGCATCGCAACCCGTTCGTCCTGAACAGCGGCGACACGCTCCTGCGCGCGATCTCGTTCTTCCTGGTGTTCATGCCCGGAGGCGCGGCCTACTCGCTCGACCGCCTGATCGCGGTGGCTCGCGGGCGCGAGCCTCTCGAGCGCGAACGCCGGGCCCCGTGGGCCCTTCGCATGATCCAGATCCAGCTCTGCATCTGCTATTTCGCCACGGCCCTGTGGAAGTCGGCGGGGCACATGTGGTGGGACGGCACGGCGCTTTACTACGCGAGCAATCTCTACGACTTCCAGCGCTTCGACATCCCGTTCCTCTTCGACAAGCTCTGGAAGATGAAGCTGATGACCTGGGGCACGCTGCTCCTCGAGTTCGCGCTGCCGTTCCTGCTCTGGGTGCCTAAGCTCCGCTACCCGATGATAGCGTCGGCGGTCCTTTTCCATCTGGGGATCGAATTGACGATGAACATCCCGCTCTTCGAGTTCGTGATGATCGCCGCCGTCCTGTCCTTCATCAAGGGCGACGACTTCGAGCGGGTGGCGCGCAGGTTCGCGGCCCGCGTCGCCCCGCGCCTGGGACCCGTGGCGCGTGTCTACTTCGACGGCGAGTGCGAGTTCTGCAGGCGCTCGGCGCACGTCATCCAGGCGCTCGACGTGTTCAGGCGCTTCGAGTGGATCAACTTCCGGAAGGCCCCGCAGGCGGCGGTCGGTCATGCCCGCGCCGAGGCGGAGATGCTGCTGCTCACGCCGGAGGGCCAGTGGCTCGGCGGCTTCCATGCGTTCCGCTGGATGAGCTGGAAGATGCCGCTCGCGCTTCCGTTCGCGCCGTTGCTTCATCTGCCCGGCATCTCGCACCTGGGGCCGAAGGCCTACGCATGGGTTGCCCGCAACCGCTTCCTGTTCCTCGGGCGCGCCTGCGATCCCGAGGGAGGCGCATGCGGAATCCATCGCTGAGCCGGCTCGTGGCGCTCCGCGCGGCGGCGTTCGCGCTCGCGGCCGTCGCTGCCGCCGCATGCACGACGACGCGTCCCTGCAGCGACGCGGGCGACACCGCCTGGCCCGCGAAGATCAAGGGGGACCGGCACTGCGAGCAGAAGCAGTTCCAGGGCAAGTGGCTGAACCACGGCTCCTACGTGCAGAAGCACGTGAACGGCAAGAAGGCTCTCGAAGGGCAGTTCGTCGAGGGCAAGAAGAACGGCCTCTGGGTCGAGTACGACGACAAGGGGAACAAGGTTCGCGAGCGCCGCTACGAGAACGGCGTGGAGCTCTCCGCCAAGGAGTGACCTGCGGGGAAGGCCCCGCCGAGACGCGGGGGGCTGGCGCGAGGAGCCTTGACCGGGTGAGAGCGCCCGCTATTCTGGGCGTCGGCCGGAAGTCGCGGTCTCACGTCTTCAATCTCGTTTGGAGAACTTTCAAGATGCGTCTTCTCAAAGGAGTCCTCGCGCTCACGTGCCTTCTCGGGCTCGCGCCCGGAG
>CAYZKI010000169.1:0-211 GCA_964478745.1 uncultured Bacteriovoracaceae bacterium | reverse complement strand
TCGGCAGCACCATCATGCAGGCCAAGGAAAAGCGGATCCAGATCATCGACGTCATCAAGACGGGCCCCGCCGACCAGGCCGGCATCGTCGCCGGGGAATACCTGAGCCACGTCGACGGCGCGGTCGTGAAAGGCATGGACACCGGCGACATCGCCGCGCGGGTGCGCGGCCCCGTGGGAAGCGAAGTGAACCTCACCATCGAGGACGAGGC
>CAYZKI010000168.1:2558-7225 GCA_964478745.1 uncultured Bacteriovoracaceae bacterium | reverse complement strand
GACCTGGGGCGGGACTTTCCGCGTCTTCCTGCGCAGGCGCGACGTCCAGATCGCGGTGATCGCCCTCGGCTTCTTCATCGTTCGCCTCATCGGCGGCGCCTTCGGATACTAATAGATCCGCTCGGGGGGCAGGAACTGCATCCCGAATCCCCGGCCCACCCGGACGGTGAAGGTGTAGCCGGTGTGGAACTCGCCCTTGGAGTCGATCAGCTCGCTCGGCGGGTTGGGGAAGGGCGCGGCCTTCTTCCACGATCTCTCGACCACGCGGTCGAGCTCCGGCGACGAGGAGTTCTGGCGGTAGGACATGCGGAGCATGTTTCCGCGCGAGTCGAAGGTGACGTCGACGACGGTCATGTAGTCGCCCTCCGCTACGGGCTGGGCGCGGAGCACGTCCCGGATCCCGCTTTCCCAGACGGGCGCGATCGCCTCGTAGATGCGCGCGTAAAATGAGTAGTAAACCGACTCCTGGGCGTTCAGGAGATTCTCGCTCCCGACCGGGAGCCTGTCGTCCAGTATGGCCTGGTCACCCGCCGCCTGGCCCGACGACTGCGCCCTCGGCATGCCGCCCGGAGCGGCCGCGATCGGCGGAAGGCTCTTGGGCGGTAGCTTGTACTTCACGCCGAGATCACCGAGCTTCGGAGCCTGGCGAGGCTGCTGCCTCGCGCGCTCGCGGGGCTTCTGCGCGGCTTCCGGGCTCGAGGAGCTCTGGCTCCCCTGGCGCGGCAGCACGGTGGTGTCCCGGGCGCGTTGCTCCTTTTCGACACGGATATTGCGATCCGACATGTAGCGCGCGTCATCGGGCGCCTGCTCGGCCGCCGGGACGTCCTTCGGGGTCAGGAGCGCCCGCTCGCGCCATTGCCGACGGATTTCCTCGAGCTTCTGGGCCGGGATGTCTTGGATGTCCACGCGGGGCGGAAGGGTGACCTCCTGATGGAGCTCGAAGGGGACGGAAAGCCACAGCGCGTGCAGCAGCAGGGCGAGCAGCAAGGCCCACGGCGTGGGTCGACGCAATATGGGGGTGAGTTCTCTCTGCGCCACTTCCGGCATTCTTCCCGGAGTTGTCGCATGAATCGTGCTGGGCGCCAACTTTCGTCGGCCCCTCGCCAAAGTCTTGACGCTCAACGCATCAGGCCGCCTTTCCGATGAGTCAAGTGGAGGCGACCCCCTACGGCCAAGGCAGCAGACTTCATCCACAGAGAAGGAACGATCCCGGTGCTTCTGGTGCAGCCCTATGCTCCGAGCTTCGCGGGAATCTTGAAGAGGCTCGCCTCCAGTCCGGAGCTTCAGGCCTGCGAGTGCTCGGCCGCGCTCGAAGCCGCGTCGGTGACCCGCAAGGCGGGTGCCGCGCTGATCATCGCCCATATCGTGACCGAAGCCGACATCGTCAGCCTGGCTTCTCTCCTGAAGCTGCTCGCCCAGGAAATCTCCCAGCGCAAGGTGCGCACGCTGATCACGAGCAAGGTGCGTAACACCTCGGTGGTGCAGACGCTGAACCGTTACGGCGCGACGGAGATCGTGCCCGAGCCGATCAACGAGCGCGCGCTCTGGCTCAAGGCCGACCGGCACGTCCGGGCGCTGAGGAAGACGCTCGAGGCGCTGAAGTCGCCGGCCCCCTCGAAAGCGCAGAAGCAGTCGATGGAGCGCGAGGACGACGAGGACACGCAGATCCGCAAGGAGAAGGCGAGCCAGCGCGCCCAACCCGGAACGCAGATCAAGCTCGTCGAGCCTCTCACGCTCGAGAGCGACTTCTGGAGCTCATCCGACGAGAAGCCCAAGAAGGTCGCCGGCAAGTGGAACATCCGGTTCATGGGCCCGCCTCCCACGTTCGGCAAGTGGGCGCGCGTCGGCGAGGAGGACGGGCAGACGCGCTGGGAATGGACTTCCTCGGACCCGGAGAACGACCCGTTCTCGCAGCTCGAGGGGAAGTGGATCTTCTCAGGGCAAAGACCCGAGTTCCAGGGGGATCGCTGGCTGTTCGTCGCGAAGCATCCGGATCTGTCGTTCGTGGAGGGCGGCAAGGTCCTCGGCTCGAAGATGTCATGCGACGGCGACGCCAACGTCTACGTGGCGCGCGATTCCCGTCAGGGCATTTCCGCGCAAGCGATGATCCGGAACGCGCTCCAGGCCAGCATCAAGAAGAAGACCGCCAGCGCGAACAAGGAACGCGAGGAGCGCGAGGAGGCCGAGGAGCTCGGTGACCTGGCTCTCCGAAACGGAGGCTCCGGCGCCGGGGGCGGCGGAAAAGTGAAGAGGGTCGATCCGCTGGCGCTCGAGAGCGATTTCTGGCTCACTGACGGCCGCGATCCGATCCGCGTCGCGGGCCGCTGGTCGGTCAAGCTCATAGGCCCCGGCCCCGCGGCTGGCCGGTGGGTGGAGCTCGAGACCGACAAGGGAAGCGAGCAGTTCTGGCAGTGGACTCCGCCCGACCCCGACAACGATCCCTTCATCAAGGAGCAGGGAGCCTGGGTCTTCCGCGGAAGCGCGCCCCGCTTCGACAATGACCGCTGGGTCTTCGTGGGCAGGAGACCGATGCTCGCGTTCTATTACGAAGGCGAGTCCTACGGCGCCAAGATGGCGGTGGACGAGCAGGATAACCTGCTCCTGGCCAACGACTCGGCGAACGCGCAGAGCGCCTACCAGCAGATCCAGGCCACGCTCGTGAAGGTGATCAGGAAGAACGCCAAGTCCGGCGAGGGAGAAGAGGACGACGGCGTCACCGTCCTGAAGGAAAAAGAGGGTGCCGAGGGCGAGGAGCGCGCGGGGGACGGCGGCGAGGAGTTTCAGCACGTCGCGGGCGAGAAGGGTTCCAGGAGCGACGACGAGGAGAACGCGCTCGAATCCGCGGGGCGCATGGGCGAGCGCTCGGCTTCGGAGGACGATCCGGGCGCGGAGGACGACGCGCCCCTGGGACGCGTGATCAAGGACGAGGAAGGCGACCCGGAAAGCTCGGGGCGCGTGGTGGTCGACGAGACGGCGGACGAGGTCCGCGAAGGCGGCGACCTGATCGTCGACAACGGCGATCCTGAGCGCGTGGGCAAGGTGAAGCGCCGCTCGCGCGACGAGGACGACCTCGTGCTCGAAAACCGCGGCAAGGTGATCCGCGACGACGACGGAGCGGGCACGGACGGGGCCGACGGCGGCGAAGCCCGCTCCGACGGCGAATCCGACGAGGTTCCGGAGCTGGCGAGCGGCAGGAAGGGCAAGCGGCGGCAGGCCGAGGAGGAGAAGGAAGCGAGGGAGCTTTCGATCAGTCTCGGAAAGGACAAGGAGTCGAAGCTCCTCGAGCTTAACCTCGGCAGGGAAAAGGAAGCGCGGGAGCTGTCGCTCAACCTCGGCAGGGAGAAAGAGGGCAAGGAGCTGTCTCTCGATCTCGGCAAGGAGGAAGAGGGCAGGGAGCTTTCGCTCGATCTCGGGAAGGAAGAAGAGGCTCGCGAGCTATCGGCCACGCTCGGAAAGGAAGGCGAAGGGACCGAGCTCGACTACCGGGGCGCCGACGACGAGAGCGCGCGCGGGATCACCGACCGGACGGGCTCGAGCGGCCCGGAGGAGTCCGGCAGGCCCGGCCCTCAGGCCGAGGCGCCGAGCGCCGATGTCGTGCCGGATCGCCCCGGCGATTCCGTGATCAGCCCGATCGCGCTCGCGTTCCTGCTTTCGGAGCTGATGTGCAAGCGCGGGCTCGAGCTGGGCGCGCTGACCAGGCGCTACTGCACCTACCTCAGCGCCGCCGTCCACGGGCGAAGGGTGGAATTCTGGGCCGAGCGAGCCGGCGGAGACTACCTCTGGGTCGCCTCCCACGACGGGAAGCCCGGCAAGCTCGCGCCCGACGAAGCCGTCCGCACCCCGGGCGTGAGCGTCGCCTCCGTGCGCGGGGGGAAGTTCGTGTTCGGGGCCCTCAAGAAGACCGATGTGCCCGTATCGGAGAAGTTCCTCGAGGCCGTGAGCCGCATCTCCGCCGGCCTGGGAATGGCCTGGCGCGAGAAGTTCCAGCCGGCTCCAGGCTCGCTCGAGTCCGACCGCGCCGCCTGAGGCGCGGCGGCCAATACCCGGAAGGATCCGCCCTCAGGCGCTCTTGAGCAGCTGGTTCGTCTGCGCCTTGACCGTTTCCATCGCGCCCTGCATGGGCTGCGCGGCTTTGGTCGTGCGCGACCAGGTGGCGACGACGCCGAATACGTCGGGGTTGAAGTACTCGGGGAAGGTCCTGCTCTTCTCGAGCCCTTCGAGGAACTCGAGCGTCGACTTGAGGCTGCGGACCGTGCCGTCCCATTTGCCCGAGGCCACGGAGTCGAGCACGTCGGAGATCGAAACGAGCTGAGCGACGTCGTCGACGCGGAATCCCTGCAGGCGGTTCGGGTAGCCCGAGCCGTCGAACTTCTCGTGATGCTGCCCGATCAACGTCTTGACCCGCTCCGAAACGCTGGGAGCGTAGAGCTGGATGAGCTCGACGCTCGCGGTCACGTGCTGGGAGTAGTCGCTGAGCTCCGCGGCGGTGAACGACTTCCACGGCTTCGAGCTGATCTTGGCGGATACCTGCGTGACGCCCACGTCGTGAAGCAGGCCGGCGAGCGCCAGGTCGGCGATGAGCGAGGTGTCGATGCGCCCGAAGGCCATGGCGAAGATCACCGCGAACGTGGCCACGTTCACCGCGTGCTCGAGCTCGGGATCGATGT
>CAYZKI010000168.1:0-2548 GCA_964478745.1 uncultured Bacteriovoracaceae bacterium | reverse complement strand
CGGCGAGCTTCCAGATCTCCGAGACCAGCGACTCGGCTTCCTTCGAAAGCTCGTCCATCACGTCACGGACGATCTCGCGCATCTTCGCGTTCGCGTCCGCCTGCTCCTCGGGGGTCTCGGCCGAGGCGGCCTCGGCGACGAGCGCCTGCGCCTGCTCGGCGGCTTTCTTCGGATCGTCCGACTTCAGCGCCTCGATCAGGGCCTCGGCCTCGGGTGCTTTCTCGGGCTCGGGGGCGGCCTCCCCGGGAAGGGTGGCGATCTCCTCGGGAAGCTCGATGGGGGCCTCGTCGGCGGGCGGGGCCTCCTCCGCGGGGCTCTCCGCGACCGGCGCCTCGACGGGAGCGTCCGTCGAAACGGCTTCCTGGACGGGCGCGCCCGCCTGCGTGTACGCGGCGAAGTTGTGATGGTCGTCGGCGTGGATCCAGATCTTCTCCAGGCCGCGGGCCGCATAGCGGTCGATGAGCTCGCGCGAGGGGACGTCGCCGCGCTTGCGCCAGAGCATGATGTGCGAGTTCATCTCGAAGAACAGGAATATGTCGAACGTGAGCTCGGCGTCGGCGCGGATGTCGGCGAGCTTCGCTTCGAAGTAGTCCTTGATGTCCTTCGACTTGAGCGCGCTCATGCCGGGCCCTACGCCTTCCTGGACTCTCGGAACGCCTCGAGAGTGGTCGCGAGCGACTTGATCCATTCACGCTCGCGCGCCGCGAGCTCGGCCATCTTGCGCTTGAGCGCCTCGACCTCCGCCGCGCTCGCGCCTTTCTTCTCCATCTCGACGATCTTGAGCTCGAACTGGCGGATCTGGTACCGCGCCTCGAAGTACTTGCCCTGGAAGGCCTCGAGCAGGGCCTCTGCGTCGGGCGGCGGCAGCGGACGGCTGGTGCCGACGCCGCCGCTGCGGAGCTCGCGGATGGTCTGCTCTCGCTCGTGGACCATGGCCTTGAGGTCGCGGATCTTCTTCGCGGCCTGGATCAGGAAACGGTCGCGCGGGTTGTGCGGGTCGCCGATCGGCAGGCTCTCTTCGTCCTCGTCCACCTCGGAGGCGACCTGCCTGGCGAGCGCATCGGTGTTGGGCTTCTTTGGCGCGCCACCCAGGTGGCGCAAGTACGGATAGGTCGGCCCGGGAACCTCGTACGGGACCTCCGAGATCAGGTTCGGCGCGATGGGCTCCACCCAGAGCGTGTGCGTCTCGTTCGGCGCCTTCTCGGCCGGCGCGCTGGCGAAGAAGCCGGCGACGATCTCGACGTCGTTGGTTTCGGAGATGAAGTGCGCCCGCGTGAAGTCACAGAATCGGAGCAGAAGCTGCGCGGCGGCCGTCGGCGACTTCTGGTTCGGCCAGAAGCGAGAGAGCACGTCCTTCGGGGACCAGCTCGACATCGTGTAACAGAGCCTGAGCGCCAGGAGGTTCCTGTCGGTTCCGACCTGGAAATACGCCTTGGGCGAGGAGCCCGTGATCGTCTGGGCGAACTCGCTCTTGCCGGGGCCTTCCTCGTAGACGAGAGACCAGAGCGCGGAAAGGGCGATGCGGATCGAAGTGGCGCGGGCCATCCACTCGGTCTTGTGGATCTCGGGAAGCGCGAGCACCTGGTCCATGCGATTGCCCAGCCCTTGGCCCGAGTACCAGTTCTCGCAGTAAATCAGCGCCTGCGGATCGAGCAGCGGGCGAAGCCCGGTGCGGTTCGAGTCCTTGATCAGCGAGCGGATCAGGAGGGCCGCCTCGTGCACCGGCAGCGCGGCGAAGTCGATGAGGATAGCGCGGTAGTGCTCGGCCTGCTCGCCGAGCTCGTAGGGCAGCAGCTGCTCGCAGTAGTAGCCGGCGAAAGTCGGCCCGCTCGTGCGGGTCAGCCCGTAGAACGCCTCGACCTTGCTCCACTTCAGATATCGGTACCACGGCGCCATGACGAGGTCGTACGTGCGCGCCCCGAGCTTCGTGAGCAGCGCGTCCTCGGTGGCCGAGCCGTTGATCAGGTCGATCTGGGCGAAGCGCTTGAGAGCCTGGATCACCCTGCCCACGATCGCGGCGCGCTCGCGGGAGAGCCGCTCATCGACCACGAAGGCGATGATCGGCTTGGGCGGTAGATTCGGCGTAGGATTCTGCGTCAGGCGGCGGTTCCTCTTCGTGTACTTATCGGCTTGCCGTAGTCGCGGAATTAGCGGTAATTTCGCCGGGATGGGCCAGAAAACCAGGTACGTGACCACTGCGATCGTCTATCCGAACTCCCGAATCCACATCGGCTGGGCCTGGGAGTGCCTAGGAGCCGACTGGCTCGTCCGGAGCGCGAAGCTCATGGGCGAGGAAACCTGGTTCGTGAGCGGCATGGACGAGCACGCCATCAAGGTTCAACGCGCGGCGGAAGCCAAGGGTTTGACGCCCCAGGCGTACTGCGACCAGATGGCCGTGGATATCGAGAAGGTCCTGCGCCAGCTCGGGTTGAGTTACGACCGGTTCATCCGCACCACCGACGACGACCACGTGAGGGTGGTGAGCGCGCTCGTGCAGAAGGCGTTCGACCGCGGCGACATCTACCAGGGCAAGTACGAGGGCTATTTC
>CAYZKI010000167.1:0-7287 GCA_964478745.1 uncultured Bacteriovoracaceae bacterium | reverse complement strand
GCGCGATCCCATAGCCCAGCCTGAGGCCGGCGAGACCATAGATCTTCGAGAAAGTGCGAAGCACCACCACGTTCTGGAAATCGCGCATGCACTCGAGCGGATCGGGAAGATCCGCGGCCGTAACGTATTCCCAGTACGCGTAATCCAGCACGGTGATCACCGAGCCTCCGCGCACTGTCGCGATCTCCCGAAGGAACTGGTGCAGCTCTCGGCGGTTCACGTAGGTTCCCGTGGGGTTGTTCGGGTTGGCGATGAAAACCATCCGGACGCGCGGGTTGCCCTTCACCTGCTCGGCCATCTTGCCCAGGTCGAAGCGGAGATCCGTGGTCAGCGGCGCTTCGCTCGTGTTCACGCCGTGGATCTGCGCGCAGATCCTGTACGCGATGAACGCCCCCTGCGACGTGACGATCGAGTCGCCCGGCACGCAGTAGGTGCGGATGAGGAAGTCGATCACCTCGTTCGAGCCGTTACCGAGGATCAGGGAGTTCGGAGCCACGGAGAGGTGCGCGGAGAGCGCCTGCTTGAGCTTGAACGCGCCCGAGTCCGGATAGCGATGCAGCTCCCTGGACGCCTTCTTCAGTACCGCGAGCGCCTTCGGGCTCGGGCCGAGCGGATTCTCGTTCGAGGCCAGCTTGATGACTCGCTTCAGGCCGAGCTCGCGCTGCGTTTCCTCGATGGGTTTTCCAGGGACGTAAGGAACCAGCTGCCGGATGTACTCTGGGACCCCGATGCTCTCGACCGCCATGGAATTTTCTTCGCACCGAATGCGATCGATAGCAACCGTTAGACGGGGCGGACCTTGCTTCGCGCCCAATCGATGTCAGCCCACTCATCGGCGAACCGCTTCAGGGCTTTCTCCGCCCATGGCCTGGGCTCGATCCCCAGCTCGCGGAGTCCGACGGCCGCCACGGGCGCCCCTTCAGGATCGATGTTGATCCCCACATGGATCAGCTGGGACACGGGCGACGCGGTGGCGATCGAGACCGAGAGCTTCCGCTCCTTCAGCATGAGGTCGTCTCCATGCCGCCTGACGGCGATGCCCTGTTCCGCCAGGCTCTCTCCCAGAATGGAAATGAACAGCCGCTGGGCGAGGACGGTTTCGCGAAGCTCCGCGCCGAAGAGCTCGATGATGAAATGAACCATGGAGCGCGCCTCGATGCGATCGGACGCGATGCGGTCTTCCCAGTCCACGAGATGCTCGGTCTTCACGTGACAAGGCCCGATGAACGCGCCGATGGCCGAGCCCCGAAGCGAGAGCTCGGTCAGCAGGAAGTGCGGACGCAGCTCGACTCCCGTATACTCGCGTTCCCTGGGGCTGAGTGCGAAGCTCAGGGTTTCCATCACGCCTCACCCGTGCCCGATCGCGCGCGCTGAGCGCCGGCAGCTCTCGCAGTGGCCGCAGGGCGCCGGCCCGTCCTGGTAACAGCTCCAGAGAAGATCGAACGGGAACTTGCCGCGCTTCCGCAGCTCGGCCACGATCTCGGTCTTCGTCAGGCGGTCGGTGTAGCAGCGCACCCGTACCCGAGCCTGGGTGGAAAGCTCGAGGGCGCGCGTGGCACGCTCGAGGAACTCGGTCGAGTTATCGGGAAACGTGACCGCTTCCTCGGCGTTGAATCCCACCACCACCTGCGCGGCCTTCATCCGCTCGGCGAACGCGGCGGCGACGTTGATGAGCACCCCGTTCCGGTTGGGCACCCACACGGCGGCGGCGGTCTTTTCGGCCGCGGCGCGCTCGTCGAGCTGCGAGATCTGGAGGTCGGGAATTCCCCGGGTGCGCTCGGTGAGCGCGCTTCCGCCGAGGTCGCCGAGCCACGGGAGCTCGACGACACGATGAGGGACGTCGAAATGGGCGCAGAGCAACCGGGCGGCCGCGATCTCGCGCGCTGCGGCTCTCTGGCCGTAGTCCGCCGTCAGCGCGAGGACGGGCCGATCCTGCTCGCGGCAAAGCGCGAGGTTCGCCGCCGAGTCGAGCCCTCCGGAAAGCAGGATGACGCTGGAAACCGGCTCCGCCATGGATCGCTCAGCGGGAGCTCCGCGACTCGTCCCAGTAGGTCGCCGAGCAGCGGTCGTTTTCCCAGATGGTCACGCGATCGATCCAGATCTCCGTGCCGTTGAACTGGCGCGACAGCCGGTCATAGGAAAGCTTCGCGATCGCTTCGGCTGACGGATTCACTTCGCGGAAGTCCGGAAGGGTGTTCAGGTCCTGATGGTCCCAGGGAGCCACGAGCTCTTTGGCCGCGTTCTTGAGATCGCGGAAGTCCATGGCCATGCCGATGGAGTCGAGCTTCCGGGAACGGGCGAAAACCTCCAGGCCCCAGTTGTGGCCATGGGGGCGCGCGCAGTCGCCGGGATAGCCCTTGAGGTTATGGGCCGCGGGAAACTCAACCTTGATTCGAAGTTCAAACATGGGAATCCAAGCCTTTGACGCGGAATTTCGAGATCCCCTTCACTACCGTATTTGAGTACAGCTGCACAGAGCGAGGATGCTGGCGTTCCTCGGCGACCAGGCGGTCGAGCCGGCTCGGACCCAGGTTATAGGCGGCCAGGGCATGAGAGGTCGGGAAGTCCAGATACCGTGCGCGCAGATTCGCGAGATACGCGATCCCCAGGCTGAGATTGACGAAAGGATCGCGCAGCCGGTCCTCCATGCGCATGCCCGGGCTCTCGTCCCAGCCCAGGTTCCTGGCGACCTCATTCGCCGTCGCCGGCATGAGCTGCATCAAGCCGATGGCCCCCATGGGCGAAACCACCTCCGCGCGGAAGTGGCTTTCGACCTCGATCAGCGAAAGGACGAGGGCCGGATCGAGGCCATGCTGGTCGCACAGCTTGAGCAGATGCCGGGCGAGCTCGAGGTTGCGGACCGGGCTTTCCGACGCCGGAACCAGGTGCTGATCGAAAATATCGGCGACGAAGATCTCCGCTTCGGTAGCCCGAAGGGTGGGAAGCGGATCGTAGGTGCTTGCCCCGAGAAGCCCAGCCAGAGCCAGACTCCAGATCAGGGCCAAAGTGACGTACTTCATCAGGGTAACGGGTGATACCGGGCCCGTTCCCCTTTTGTAAAGCCGTTTCGGGCTACAGGCGCGGCGCTCCGCCGTCCTGATCCTGCAGGAAGAGCGCCATCTGGTAGGCATCTTCCCCGTCCGAATAGAAGCCTTTGCGCACGTGCGTGATGACGAAATTCTGACCTTGATAGAGTTGAATCGCCGCGTGATTGGACTTGCGAACCTCGAGCAGGATCTTGCGAATGTCCTTTCGAACCGCCTGCTTGACCACGGCCTGAATCATCTGCTTCGCAAGGCCCATCCCCCGATGCGGCAGGTCAACCGCGACATTCAGGATCGTGCACTCGTCGAACATCAGCCAGAAGACGATGTAACCCAGAACAACGGAATCGGTTTCGTCATCCGTCATCACCAGGAACTGGCAGTAGGGTTTGGCGAGCTCAGCCCTGAGCTCGTCCTCACCCCAAGGTGCCTTATGGACCTTGCGCTCGATCTCGAGCACTTTGGTCAGATCATCTTCGGTGGCTTGTCGCAGGCTGCTGCTCACGCGCTCATCTATACCCCGCGCAGCCCTCGCTCGAAGCAAAATCTGACTCCCCCCGAGCGCCGACCTGCTGCAGGACCTCGGGCGACACTTCCGCGGTCTCGGAAATCCTCAGGGCGAGCCTGGGATTGAGGAGGGCTTCTTCCGTCAAGGCCAGGCCGAGCTCACGATCGAAGATCCCTTCCACCTTCGCGCCCGTGACCTCGTCGGTCTCGCGGAAGACGCCGCTCACCTCCTTCGTGTTCGGATCGCACAGCGGATCGCGGGTGAGGGCGCAGTTCTCTCCCCGCTTCAGCCACTTGAGCGTCAGATCCTGGAAGGCCGCGGGCCGCGCGCACACGAAGTCAGGCTCGACCTGTCCCAGCCAATGCAACGTCACCTTCTCCTTCGGCGCCAGCTCCAGAACCACCCCTTGCTGGCCTTCGATGACGGGCAGGCGCCCCTTGGTCCCGTCCGCTCGGCGGACTTCCAGCCCGGCGAACGCCACTTGTGCCCGTCCGGTCGCGACGGTCTCGCGGCGCTGGGGCTCGAGGCTCCAGTGGCTTCTTTCCCACCGCACGCTCTTGAGCGTCGAGGCTCCCCGGAGCCGGTTCATCCGTACCCGGGCCACGAGCCGTGCGGGCTGCTCGTTGTGGTTCACGAGCTCTTCGCTTCGAAGCACCCAGTCGCCGAGAGAGAGCAGGGCTGAAGCTTCGGTCGCGCCGGCGGGACCCTGGGTCTCGCGCGGAAGAACCTCGATCAGCTCGGGCCTGGGCTGCCCCTGTCCGGTCGGCACGACCCTCGTGACCTCATCGGCCGCCGGTTCAACCGTCCCGCTCAGCTCAGAATCCGCGGGCTTCGCGCACCCGACGAGGGCCGCTACGAGTAACATCCATACGACTTTCATATTGGGTCTCCTTGGCCGCGCCCTAGAGCAAGGCATGGACCAGGAGCATGCGGCGATATCGCCGAGAAGAGTCTGATTTCCGGCCATGCGCCGGTTCAAATCTGGCCTGAGCGGTCCTCGCTGTGCTACGTTCCTTGGAGGTATGAGTAGCCTCGACGATCTCTTGGAACCGGAAACACACAGCGAAATCGATACGCAACGGCATTCCTGCGCGCACATCATGGCGCACGCCGTTTCCCGTCTGTGGCCCCAGGCCCAGTTCGGGATCGGACCCACTATCGAGAACGGCTTCTATTACGACATCGGTCTCGACGTGAAGCTCACGCCTGAAGACCTCCCGAAGATCGAAGCCGAGATGAGCAAGATCATCAAGGCGAACGCCGAGTTCATCCGCGAGGAACATCCGATCGACGAGGCGATCGGCATGTTCAAGAAGATGAACCAGCCTTTCAAGATCGAGATCATCGAAGCTCTTCGCGCGACGGGCGCCAAGACGGTCAGCACCTATAAGGAGGCTGACTTCATCGACCTCTGCCGCGGCCCCCACGTCAAGAAGTCGGGTGAGATCAAGGCGTTCAAGCTGCTCTCGATCGCCGGCGCCTACTGGCGCGGCAACGAGAAGAATCCGATGCTTCAGCGTCTCTACGGCACGTGCTTTCTGTCGAAGGCCGAGCTCGACGAGTACCTGCACCTGATCGAGGAAGCGAAGAAGCGGGACCACCGGAAGCTCGGCAAGGAGCTCGACCTGTTCAGCTTCCATCCCGAGGCCCCGGCTACGCCGTTCTTCCACGCCAAGGGAACGGTGGTTTACAACCGCCTGATCCAGTACATCCGCGACCTCTACGGCCCTTACGAGTACGAGGAGATCATCACGCCGCAGATCCTCGACGTCTCGCTCTGGCACACGAGCGGCCACTACGAGAACTACAAGGACAACATGTATTTCACGGAGGTGGATGAACGGAAGTTCGGCGTCAAGCCGATGAACTGCCCGGCCTCGACATTCGTGTTCTCGTCGCAGAAGCGCTCGTACCGCGAGCTTCCTCTGAGGCTCGCTGACTTCGGCAGGCTGCACCGCTATGAACGCTCCGGCGTGGTCTCGGGCCTTACGCGGGTGCGCAGCTTCTGCCAGGACGACGCGCACGTGTTCTGCACGCCGGATCAGATCGAGCAGGAAGTCAGCAAGGTCGTCGAGATGATCTTCAAGACGTTCAAGCTCTTCGAGTTCACCGACATCAAGCTCGCGCTCGCGACGCGCCCGGAAAAGCGTGTCGGCTCCGACGAGGTCTGGGACAAGGCCGAGGCCGCTCTCGAGTCCGTGCTCAAGAAGATGGGCCATCCTTATACGATCAACAAGGGTGACGGCGCGTTCTACGGCCCGAAGATCGACTTCCAGGTGGCGGACGCGCTCAAGCGCTACCACCAGCTTTCGACCTGCCAGCTCGACTTCAACCTGCCCGAGCGCTTCAAGTGCGAGTACATCGACAAGGACAACACGGCCAAGCGCCCGGTGATGATCCATCGCGCGGTGCTGGGCTCGGTGGAGCGGTTCATGGGCGTTCTCATCGAGCACGTGGCCGGAGCGTTTCCGTTCTGGCTCGCCCCCGTTCAGGCGCGGCTGGTTCCGATCAAGGATTCCCACAACGATTATTGCCGCGATTTCCTCAAGGAGCTTCGCGGGAAAGGGTTCCGCATCGACCTCGACGACCGCAACGAGTCCATGGGGCTCAAGACGCGCGAGGCGCAGATGGCGAAGATCCCGTTCTCGCTCGTCGCGGGCGACCGTGAGATGCAGAACGGCCAGTTCGCCGTGCGCAAGTACGGCGCGAAGGAATCGCAGGTCATGACCCGCGCCGAGGTTCTCGCGATGTTCGAGGACCTGAACGCGGCTCCCCTGAAGATCCGCGGGTAAACGGGCGCGATGGAGCTCGTAGCGCTCGGACGGGTTCTCGGGCGTCCCATCGACTTCTTTCCTCCGCGCCCGGATCCGGAGCGCCTGGGAGAGCTCGGCTCGATCTGCATCGCCACGAAGTCGCGGACGATCGGAGACGCGCTCTGCCTGTCGACGCTCGCCGGAAAACTGCGGGCGAAGTTCCCTGGCCTGCGCGTCCATACCTATCCTCGCGGCTTCAACCCCGTGGTCGCCCGCGGGAACCCCGCGGTGAGCGGCGTCGCGCGCCTGCCGCGCGCGGTCTTCGGCGACGACGCGAACTGGGGCGGCGGACACCTGATCCAGCAGAAGGAGCGCTTCTTCGGACTCGAGGCGAGCGATCCGCCGAAGCCCGAGATTCACCTGCTCGACGGCGAGAAAAGCTGGGCCAGGAACGAAGCAGGCCCCGACGATCGGCCCATCTGCGTGATTCACCCTTGGGGCGGTACCCGGTCCCGGGTGCTCAGCATCGAGGATTGGGAACGGGTCGTGACCGCGGGCTCCGGGCGCTTCCGCTTCTGGCAGGCGGGTCTCGAGGGGCACCCGAGGATTCGGGGCTGCGAGAAGTACTGCTTCGTGGGCCGGGCCCCCCACGAGGCCAGAAAGCTCTTCTCGTGGATGAGCGTGGCCCATGCCTTCATCGGCGTCGACTCGGGCCCCATGCATGTGGCCCGCGCCTTCGGCGTCGCGTCTCTCGTCGTGATCGATCACCTCGAGGGCTTCTCGGGCTTCGAAGAGGTCTTTTCCCTTCGCCGCGACACTCCCTATTTCCTGCGCGGCTTGTGGAAGTACTCCTTCCTTTACGAGGAAAACACGCACGTGATGCCGGGCCCCCGCGTCGTGACGCAAGCGGGCGAGTTTCTTGCGAAAAATCTTGCTTAGCGCTCCCCGGGAATGGTGAACTTGAGCTGAGAGGTCCGCGATC
>CAYZKI010000166.1:2986-7297 GCA_964478745.1 uncultured Bacteriovoracaceae bacterium | reverse complement strand
ACCGAGGACGTGAAGCGCGCGTTCGGGATGCTTCCGCTGGTCTACAAGAAGGTCGACCAGGACGTGCGGCCCGTCATCGACGAGATCATCCGCATCGCGACCATCGCGCGAAAAGAGGGCGTGCTCGCCGTCGAAGGCCAGCGCGAGTCGATCCAGAACCCGCTCTTCAAGAAGACCATCAAGTACGTGATCGACGGCTTCGAGCCGAACACGGTGAAGGAGATCATCGACACGGAGATCTACCTGGCCTTCGAGGAAGAGGAGCAGGCGGGCAAGGTGTGGGAAGGCGCGGGCGGCTACGCCCCGACGATCGGAATCATCGGCGCCGTTCTCGGCCTCATTCACGTCATGTCCATGCTCAACGACCCGTCGAAGATCGGTGAGGGCATCGCCGTCGCGTTCGTCGCGACAGTCTACGGCGTCGGTCTCGCCAACCTCTGGATGATCCCGTGGGGCACCAAGCTCAAGAGAAAGGCTCATCAGCGCATGATGGCCAAGGAAGTCGTCAAGCTCGGCGTGGTCGGCATCCAGGAAGGCCTGAACCCGCACTTCCTCCAGGAGAAGCTCGAAGTCTTCGTCGAAGAGCACCTTCGCCGCGGCGGGGATCATGGGAAGTAGCAGTCGGTGAAAAAAAAGCATCCCGAGCACGTCAACCTCGAGCGCTGGCTGGTCTCCTACGCTGACTTCATCACGCTGCTTTTCGCGTTCTTCGTCATCATGTACGCGATCTCGCAGGCCGATGTCGCCAAGTTCAAGCAGGTCTCGGCGAGCATCCGCGCCGCCTTCGCCGCGAGCGGGCCCGTGGGCATGGTCGACCTGCAGGGCAACGCCGGCGGCAACACCGCCAATCCCTTCGACGCCATCGAGTACCAGGGCGGCCGCGCGGCGAACCTTCCCGCGGGAAAAACCAATACCGCCGCCGACCCCGATCCCGAGCTCCAGGAGATGAAGGAGCTGCTCGAGGAAACCGTGAGCCTCGAGCTCGGCATGACTGACCTCTCGGAGAAGGTGCAGATGCAGTACGACAGCCGCGGCCTGATCGTCCGGCTCGCCGCCAAGGACTTCTACGACGAGGGCCAGGTCGAGGTCAGGCCGGATCTGAGGCCCGTGCTCGACCGGATCGGGCGCGTGCTCGCGCGCACGAAGCGCCTGTTCCGGATCGAGGGCCATACCGACTCGGGCGAGGCGAAGACCCCGGGCTTCGCGAGCGGCTGGGAGCTTTCCTCGGCGCGCGCCGCGTGGCTCGCCAAGCATTGGATCAAGCGCTTCGAGATCGATCCCTCCCGCCTGGGCGTCGTGGGCTATTCGCACTATCGCCCGCTCAGCGAGGATCGCGACGAATGGGGCAGGGCGAAGAACCGCCGCGTCGAGATCATCATCCTGAACAGCCTATACGAGCATCCTTAGCCGTCAAGGCGCTGACGGGACGGGCGCCGGGCCCGGGTCTCAAGAACATCCAGCCAGGAAGCCGACAGGGTTCTCAGGATGCGTTTGCACGTCGGCATTATCCTCGCTCATCTCGTCGCCGGGCCAGTCACCGGGTGTGTACCCGCGCCCGCCTGGGCCAAGGACATCGAGCTGTTCGACCGTCCGGGCGAGCAGACGTGGGAGTACGACCGCCGGGTCGCGCCTCCCTACGCCGAAGCCGGCGACGTCTTCGTGTTCAGCAACGGCGCGAGGTTCAGGATCGAATCCGAGCTCGGCTCCGGCGCCACAACCCGCGTGTACAGGGCGCGCCAGCTCACGTTTGCCGGCGGAAGGCCCGCGGGCGAGTCCGCGCCGGTCGCGCTCCGGGTTCCGCGTCGAAGCGGCGACATCATCGGGGTGAACCGGCACGGCAATGCGGTGCGCGCCCCGGTTTCCGCCTATATCAACCAGACTGTGGCGGGACATCGACTGCTTGATCTGGAGAAGGTCCCGATCCCCGAGCTGATCGACTCGCTCTCCGGCGAGTACGTCGCGATGGAGCTCGTCGCCCACGACTTCACCGGTGAAGATTTCTTCCTGCGCCCGGAGCGTATTTCTCCCCGGGTTCTTGCCGACGCGGAAGAGGATCTCCGGCGGTTCGCGAGGAGCACCGGCCCTTTCACGAGCATCGGCGATTTCAAGCCGGATCAGATCGTCTATAGCCACGAGGAGAGGTGCTGGATTCTTCTCGACTGGATCGATGACCACGCATCGCGGAAGATCGCGCTGACCCGGGCCGCGATCGCGGAGGACGCGGTCTTCGGTCGCGCCTTCGCGGCATACCTCGGAACGGATGCCCTGGGCCAACCGCGGCGGCTGGCGCCCCGCGAGGAACGCATCCTGGCATCCCTCAGGAAGGAACGCGTGCGCGCCGCCCCGATCCGGCGCCTCATCGGCTGCGTGGTGGATCTGCTGGCCAGGCCGGCTCGCCTCCCGTCGGCGAACTGAAAGGCTCCGGCAAAATATTGCCGAAGCTGACTAGTCAAAAACTAATAAATGTTCAGCTTCGCCAGAGTTTCGTCGAGAAGACTGATTATGACTTTCCGTCGTCTGCAGAACTGGCTGAGCTGGGGAGTGTTCCTGACCGGGCTGGGATTCGTGCTCACGAATCTCGCTTTCGCGATGGGGGGCGAGCAGCCCCCGAAGGAAACCTGTCCCGCTCCGGGCACGAGCGTCCCCGTTCCCGTCCGCGCGGTCCTTCCGAAGACCGTGGCCACCAAGGCGTTCCGCCTTCCGAACGGGGCGATGGTCAACCTCAACGCAGACCTCGACAGCATGCTCTCGACGGCGATCTCCGAGAGCGGCGCGTACGTGGCGCGCGATCCGGGCTTCGTCGGAAGCTGCGGACGCTATCTGGAGATCCGGCCCGCCGTCACGACGCTCGAGATGGAAGCGACCTCCGTGCGCGTGCGCTTCGGCTACAGCCCGGGAGGCGAGATCGTCCCGATCACCTCGATCAACGGCGAGGTCGGGGTGAAGATCGGTACCGTCGCGATGGATTTCAGCATCTGGGAATGCACGCCCGGCCAGCCCTGCCGCTCCGTCGTCGCGGCGACATCGAACCAGTCGGTGCTCGGCACCGACGTCAACTTCACGGTGAACTTCGGCACGGTCACCACGGGCGTCCAGCTCATCCATAATAGCGCCTTGGGCGAGAAGCTTCGCCGGGTGATGGGCGACGCGATGAGGAAGCTCGCCACCCACGCGCGCATCAACCAGCTCTATTGGGACACGAAGGTACTCCATTTCGACGGGTCCACGGGGGTCATTACCCTGGGCGCAGGACGGGACCAGGGGTTGAAAACCGCCCAGACATTCGAGGTTTACGCCCCGATGGAGTCCGGGATGGCATGCAACCTGAGTAAAGTAGTTGCCTATTTGCATACCACTGATGTAAACTCCGTCTCCAGCCAGGCCGTGGTGGATGCCATTTTCGACTCCAACCGCGGAATCCTTCCTGGGGACGTCGTGATGATCAGGGTGCCCTAAATAGCGCCTGTTCATTAAATCGGCGCCGGCCCTGCCCGGTGAGCGCCAGCGACAAGACGTAAGCTCCTGTTTTCGAGGAGAAGCTCTTGGACCCGAGGCGCGAGATCAAATTCAGAAAGCCGTTGCTCGCATTCGCTCTCGCGTGCGCGCTCGCGCTCGGCGCCTGCCGCAAGACTCCCAAGCCCGACGAGCCCGTCGACCCGGACCAGCCGCTGCCCGAGCGCGCCGGCAAGATGGTCGTCGCCCTCGCCAAGGTGCCTTCCGTCCGGATCGAGATGCCGGACGGGGGCTTTCATGACTTCGGAAGCGACTTCCAGGCGGCCCTCACCACGCACCTGACCGAGAGCGGCCGCTACATCCTCATCGACGCCGAAGAGTTCAAGGTCCGCGCGGCGAGCCAGTCGCGCCAGCGCTCGCGCGTCCAGCAGCTCCCCAACGACTACTTCTGGAACGGCTCGGTCACGCCCGCGGCCACCGTATCGATCGACGTCGAGAAGATGGCCTTCGAGACCGGCGCCCGCGGCGAGAAGATGTTCTATGGCTTCGACCAGAACTTCCGCACTCCTTACAACGACGGCACCGGCAGGCTTTCGAACGAGTTCCCCCTGAGAAGCGTGAAGTTCGACCCGAACTGGTTCGACCGCGTCTTCGACCGGAAAGGCGGCGGCGTCACGCACTCCCAGGTCGGCCTCGATCTCGGCGACGGCTTCGACCTCGACGTGCTGTTCGCGTACTTCAAGGTCAAGCACGCCAACTACCAGGGAAGCATCGGGCTGAAGGTGAACGTGGACGCTCCCGTCGCGGGCGTGAACGAGTACCGGCTCGTGGACGTCGTCGGAAAGGGGTTCTTCTTCG
>CAYZKI010000166.1:0-2976 GCA_964478745.1 uncultured Bacteriovoracaceae bacterium | reverse complement strand
ATGGAATACAGCGCCGGCATCCAGGTGGCGAGGAAAGACGCCATGGATCGCGCGCTGAAGCGCGCCATCCGAGGCACCTTCCGCGCGATCGAGCGTTCCGTCATCGCGCTTCCGCTCACGGCCAGGATCGACGGCATCGTGCCTCCGTCCCAGTCCGTCAGCGGCCAGACCGACATCCTGATCGGCACGGGCGCGTTCTCGAACGTGAAGCCGGGCACGCTCTACGAAGTCATCGATATGCCCGGAATGGTCATCCAGGTCGTGAAGAGCGTAGCGAGCGGCTCGGTCGGCCAGCTCGTGCAGGGCTCGCAGAATGAGCTGCAGCCCGGCATGCTCCTGCGCGAGGCGGGCTGGACCAAGCGCCCGAAGCTGTTCCGCGCCGCGGGCGAGATCTCCACGCTCGCCGCGACCGAGTCCATCGATCTTCCGCGCCAGAACTTCCCCAAGCAGGACCTTTCGCGCTGGGTGAACGACATCAGCCGCTGGGAGGCGATCGCCAAGAGCATCGCCGGGGCCGTGCTCCTTCCTTACCGGATCTGGCGCTACCGGAACTACGACCAGGAGTACAAGGAAGGGCGGATCGAGGCGCTGGTCGACGAGTCGCCCGATGGCCTGGACCGCGCGAGCGACGCTTCGGCCTCCGAGCCGGGGCGCACGGGCGTCGACGTGACGGGTACCGACGAGTGGGCCCGCAAGATGCGCGGCGAGTGGTGGGCGAGGAGAATCGGCCTTTCCGAGAGCGGCGAGATGCCCGACCTCGGCCTGCGCTCTCCGGTCGTGGCCGTCATCGACACCGGCGTCGACTACAACCACGCGGCCATCCACGACCAGGCCTGGAAGAACCTGGTGCCGAAGTTCGGCGACGATTACGGCTGGGACTTCATCTCGAACGATCCGAGGCCGTACGACGACGGGTATCACGGCACCGCGGTCGCGGGGCATGTGCTCGCCGTCGCGCCCAAGGCGCGGATCATGCCCCTGAAGGTCTTCAACGCGTTCGGCATCACCAGCTCCGCCGCGGTTCACGGCGCCATCCGGTACGCCGTCGATCACGGGGCCAGGATCATCGTCATGGGCTGGGCAAGCAGGCTTCCCACGCAGACGATCGACGGCGCCATCGAGTACGCCCGCGAGAAGGGCGTGCTGATCGTGACCGCCGCGGGCGACCGGGGTGAGTCGTTGCGCGTGGTGCCGACCTATCCGGCGAGTTACGCCCGCGACACCGAGAACGTGCTCGCCGTCGCGAACGTCGACGTCGCCGACAAGCTCGTCCGCGTCCGCGGCAAGGCCTCGAACTACGACCCCTCCACCGTGGCCATCGCGGCCCCCGGCTACAACCTGACGGTCGCCGAGCCCCGGAACAACCTCAACCGCGAGACCGGCACCGGCATGTCCGCCGCCATCGTCGCCGGAGCGGTCGCGCGGAACGTCGCTTTCCGCCTCGAGGCCGGCCGCGCGGGAACGCCTGCCGAGTGGATCGCCGAGCTGCTCGACCAGGCCGAGCGGGTCCCCGGCCTTGAGCCCTACGTGGCCCAGGGGCACCGGGTCCGCATCGTCCGGTAGGCAGGCGACCGGGGGGGAATTCGGCCCGATTTCGCCGACTTTCCGCCTTGACGCCCCAATGGCTGCCTTGTTACACGATCAGTTCACTTAGCTAGTGAAAGGATTCTACTTACATGCCCGTTAGCATTCGTCTTTCCCGTCATGGCGCCAAGAAGAACCCGATCTACATGGTCGTGGCCGTGGATCGCTACGCCAAGCGCGATGGTGCCTACCTCGAAAACCTTGGCCAGTACTTCCCGAAGGCGAAGAGCGCCGCGGAGAAGGTCAAGATCAACGTCGAGGCCGTGAAAGCCTGGCAGGCCAAGGGCGCCCAGGTTTCACAAACGGTTGGACAACTCCTGAAGACCATTGCAAAATAATCCTTAACAGCCCCGACCTGCACCCAGTACTCGCTCTCTCGGTCGAGCTGTTCTTGGGTGGAGTTGCGTTCGCGTAGCGGCGGCTTTTAAGGAGAACGGCAATGGAAAAGAAGCCTCTCGGTGAGTTGGCTAAAATGATCGAGTACATGGCGAAGATGCTCGTCGACCTTCCGCAGCAGGTGGAAGTGAACGAGATCGAAGGCGAAAACACCACGGTCATCGAGCTGAAGGTCGCCAAGGAAGACTTGGGCAAGATCATCGGCAAACAGGGGCGGACGGCCCGAGCGGTGAGAACGGTTCTCAATGGCGCATCGACCAAGCTCAGAAAGCGGACCGTCCTCGAAATCGTCGAATAAGCCGCCGGGCTCAGCGCCTTTTGAATTCGTTTTCCTGACCCTATTTCCAGACTTATTTCCGCACGTCCTGGGCTCGAGCCTTCTCGGGAAAGCCCAAGAAAAGGGACTCGTGCGCTATCAAACCCTGCAGATCCGCGACTTCACGACCGACAAGCACCGCACCGTCGACGATACGCCGTTTGGCGGCGGCGAGGGGATGGTGATGAAGCCTGACGTGCTTCAAGCGGCCTGGCGGGCCGCGCGCGAGAACGCCCCTTCGCGCACGTTGACCCTGCTGACGAGCCCCCAGGGCCCGAAGCTGACGCAGAAGATGGCGTACCGGCACTCGGGCTCCCCGGGCGGCCTCATCGTCATCTGCGGCCATTACGAAGGCGCCGGCGAGCGCTTCATCGACGCCTGCGTGGATCGCGAGATCTCGATCGGCGACTACGTCCTGACCGGCGGCGAGCTTCCGGCGCTGGTGATCGCCGACGCCGTGACCCGGCTCCTGCCGGGCGTGGTGGGTAACGAGCGCTCGCTCACGCAGGACAGCCTAGAAGGCGGGCTTCTCAAGTACCCGCAGTACACGCGACCGCGCGTCTTCGAGGGCCATGAGGTCCCGGCAGTCCTCCTGAGCGGCGACCACCGCGCCATCGAGCGCTGGCGCCGGGAGCAGTCGGAAGAGCGCACGCGCAGAAAGCGGCCGGATCTCGCCGCCG
>CAYZKI010000165.1:0-7357 GCA_964478745.1 uncultured Bacteriovoracaceae bacterium | reverse complement strand
AAGCTGCTCCGAGCCGAGCTGGAACTCGGTGACGGTGTGCGAGCACTGCTTCTCCACCCCTCGCATCATCATGCAAAGGTGAGACGCCTCGATACGGACCGCGACGGCGCGGGGCGAAAGGATTTCCGCGAGGCTCTCGGCGACCTGGCGCGTGATCCGCTCCTGGACCTGGAATCGCCTGGCGAAGAGGTCGAGCAGCCGAGGAATCTTGGAGAGCCCGAGGATCCTGTCGCGCGGATAATACGCGACGGAGGCCTTGCCCCAGAACGGGAGCAGATGGTGCTCGCACAGCGAGAAAAATTCGATGGCCCGCACCGAGACGAGCCCGCTCCCCTCCGCGTCGAACACTCCCTCTCCCACCACGTCGCGCGGCTCTTGCAGATATCCCTCGGTCAGCTCGGCCATTGCGCGCTTGAAGCGCTCGGGCGTGCGAAGAAGCCCCTCGCGGTCGATGTCCTCGCCGGCCGCGCGCAGGATGAGACGGGCCGCCGACTCGAGCGTCGAAGGCGGCTTGGGAAGGAGGGTCTGAAGGCTTGCGTCCATAACTCGAGCTCCTGGATCCAGCATACCTGTTTTGCACAAGTCTTTTACGTGCTATACTTGTACAAGAGCTGTACAAATATGAGCGAATTCAACCTCAAAGCAGCCCTTCGGCTTACCGGTCTCACCGCCTCCACCCTGCGCGCCTGGGAGCGGCGCTACGGAGCCGTGCGTCCCAAGCGCACCGCCACGGGCAGGCGCTTCTACTCCTCGGCTGAAGTCAACCGGCTCACCCTCCTTTCCACGCTGGTGCGGCGCGGATTCCGGATCGGCGACCTGGCGAAGCTCAGCGATCTGGAGCTGACGAGGAAGTCGGAGGCGTCACGCGTCCAGTCGCCCCTCGCCGCGACGAGCAACCAGGGGGTCGCGGACCTGATCGCGGCGCTCGACCGATTCGACCTCGGCGAGCTCCGGGCGCGCATCGCGCGCGTGCGCTATCAGCTCAGCCCGCGCGACTTCGCCCTCGATCTCGTTCCAGCGGTCATGTCGCGCGTCGGGACGCTGATCGACGAGAACAGGTTCTCGATCGCGCAGGAGCACGCTCTTTCGCACCTGATCCAGAGCGAGCTGCGGCTCATCTACGACTCGCTTGAGTCGCTCGATGGCTCCCTGAAGCCCGCGAAGAAGATGGTCTTCGGCGCGCGCGAAGGCGACTTCCACGAGATCGGCCTGATGCTCGCGGCGATCCTGTGCCGCTCGGAGGGCATCGAATGCCAGTATCTGGGCCCGAACCTCCCCGCCGAAAGCTGGGCGAAAGCCGTGCGGACGCTCCGCCCGTTCGCGGTCGTGCTCGCCCTCTCCTATCTCCCGCCGGAGGAGGAGCGCGTGACCGCCCGCGATTTCGTCAAGGCGCTGGACAGGAGCCTGCCCGCGTCCATCGAGCTGTGGACCGGGGGGAGCGCGTCCCAGCAGGTCCGTTCGCTCGGGAGGCAGGGCCAGTCGCGCCGCAATCTGTGGGTCTTCGAGAGCCTCCGGGACCTCGAGATCAAGCTCGCGGGCCTAACGGCGCGAAAGAGCGAGCTTCGGAATTAGCGAAGCACTTCGTCCAGATTAACGGATTCTTCCAACCAGCGCTCCGGGCTACTGTTGAGGAGACAGAACGGCAACATCCCCAAGTGATCAGGGGGGCGGGCCTCAACCCTTAGGCAGCCCTGCCCGTCCTCCTGATACCCTTCCCGCCTACCAGGCCCAGAGATCAGCAGCGATCGAGGACGGACTCGGCTGGGTCAGCTTGAGCCGGTACCAATGACCGCTCTCTCCCCACTCGAGGACCGACACGCCATGGGGCGCGACCACGCTCTGCTCCACATTTCCCTTTGCGCCGAGAATGGCTTTCCGAAGCTTGCCGTGCGTCTCGGTCGCGACCTGGTGAAACCACTTTCCCTGAGGCAACGGCGAGGACAGCGCGACGTGGAATCCCGAGACTCCCCCGTCGGCGGAGAGCTGCATTGCCGAGGAAAAGGCGAAGCCCTCGGGAAGACGGTCGCGCACCCAGGCGGGCAGCGCCTCCTTCGCCGTGCCCGGTCCCGGGCGAAAGGCCGGGAGCACGATCTTCGAGCTCGACGCCACGTTGTCCAGGAACGCCTGCAGGTTGGGAGTCGGGGGCTCCTTCTTCTTCCACAGGCCCCAGCCCGCGTATCCGAGAGCCGCGAACACGACGATGATGCCGATCAGCTTCGGAATCCGCGCTTTCATCTTGAAGGGATGCAGTTCTCGATCATGTAGTCACCGCAAGGCACCATGTCCCCGAGACCGGCGTTACAGGTGCAGTTCACCCAGGTCCAGAAGACGCACGTGCCGTTGCAGGTGTACGTGGACGGCTGGGCTCCGACCGCCAGGTTGTCGACGCACATTCCGGTCAGGCATTCGGCGGAGTAGATGCTTCTCGGGAGAGCGAGAGCGGTCAGCATGAGCGCGAGCAGGATCGCTTTTCCTCCACGCCGGTTGGATATTCGCATCATGATTCAGATTGTAGCGCTCTTCGAATTGAGAGCGCAAGCCTCCAGACTCACACGGCTTTCCGGATGATTGTTGTCCGCGAGCACACACAAAATTCCGCGCTTCAGCTTGATTATCGCGGCACCTTCGGGAGGAAATCCCGCAGGCGGGCGGGCACCGCTGCTGAGCCACGAGGGCACGCGGCCGGGACGAATTGTCTCAACGGTTCCAGGATACGCGCCTCTTCCCTCTCCTATTGCCGAAGGGCTGGCCTGGCGCTTGCTCTAAGGTGGTCTCGAAGTTAACAAGAGAAAGAGGAGCGGAACCATGCAACCCACGGCTCAGGAAAACATGTCACAGGACCTCGTCACGATCGGCTGGAACGAGACGATGGAGGCCGCCTATCACCGGATGCAGAGGTTCGCGATCCGCCATCTGCCGGTCTACGACGACAACAGCGAGATCATCGGAATGCTCTCCGATCGCGACGTGCAGCGCGCGATGCTCACGAAGTCCCACCGCGCGGGCACGTACCTCGACGAAGAGGTGGCATTCGCCCCGGATTCGTTCGTCCGTGATTACATGAGCTGGCCCGTCGTCTCGGTCGACCCGGGCACGGAGCTCGTCGTGATCGCTCAGAAGATGATGCGCGAGAAGCTTTCGTCGGTGCTCGTCCAGCGCGGCAAGCGCGTGATGGGGCTGCTCACGACCGACGATCTCCTCGCGGTTCTGGTGGAGCTCCTGAAGGAGCCCGCCCCGAGGGCGAAGATCACCCTCGACGAATTTCTCTCGATTTCCGGGCTGAACCCGAGCCTGAACTCGTAAATCATCCCCCCCCTCGGCCATGCCGGAGGCGCCAGTTCGCGCCTCCGGCATGGCTCTCCCAGTTGACCGCTCTCCCTCCCGGCGGTATCCGTCCTCAATGCCCCAGGCCCTACGTCTTCCTCTCGCGCTTGCCGCGGCCCACCTTCTTCTCGTTTCTTCGACCGCCGGCGCGCAATCGGAGCCCAACCCGACGCGGGCCCTCTCCGTCGGCGTGAGCGCGACTATGCTCACCTCCGAACCCGCGCTCGGCTCCCGCGCCGTCGCTCCCGGCGTTTCCGGAACCTACGAGTTCCTGGTCAGCCCGCGCTTCGGCATCGGCCTGCACGCGTCTTACAGGGTTCATCCGACGGAGACCCGGCTCTCGCAGCTCATCTACGGCGCCCTCCTGAGGCACCGGCTCGGAGACCCGCTCGGGCCGCTGACGCCGTTCCTCGAGTACGGCCTGCTCGTCAGCATGAATTTCCTGGAGGGACGCCCGGGCTCCGGGATCGCGCACGACACGAAGCTCGGAGGAGGCGCCGAGTTCGACTGCCTCGGACAGCGCTGGAGTGCCGGTCTCGCGTATCACATCGGCAGATTGGGGTTCTTCGAGGCCCCGGCGCTGAGGCTGAACGCGATCGAGCTCGAGCTCGCCTGGACGACCCGCTGGTGAGCTCGGCGATCAGGCCGCTTGCCGCTCCGGCGCGGGACCTGCCGCTTCAAGGTGCCTGGCCGCGGCCCGCATGAACGCCGCCGAGTCATGGTAGGCGCGAAGCCGCGCGATGCGGTCGCCCTCCAGGTCGAGTATCGTGACTCCCCCGTAAACGATCGGCTTTCCGGTGTTCAGCACGCCGTGCGACACCCACTCGAGGAATGCGCAAGAATCGGTCTCGGTGATGCGCGTGAACTCGGTGCGGACTTCCTTGAAAAGTGAACGGTAGTCCATCCAGAACCGCTGCGCGCCCGCACGTCCGCGGAGCGGCGCGATGGCGACGTTGCTCACCTCGCATCCATCAGGCTCGAATAGCTCGAGCAGCGGCGCGGAATCACCGCCTCTCTCAAGCTCGTGAAGGCACTCGATGAAACTCTGGACCAATGAAGCCACGCGGCATCCCACCTTTCGCGCAGAAGGCGCTGCAAAGAGAGGACCGGCGGGCCAGCTAGAGACCGAAGGCCTTGAATATCGCCCTTCTCGAGTAGCCGGCTGGAACCTTGAACTCGCCTGAAGCGATGGGCACGCGGCTCAAGGACTCGACGCGGCTTTCCCGGCTCGGCCCGCTGCTTTTGCCGGAACCTCCCGCCAAGTGAGAAGCGAGGCGGATCATTCCGGGCTGGGTCGGCTCGGAGAGCGAGAGATACTCGCTGACGATCTCGAGCGCGCGCGCGTCGAGCTTCAGCGACGCGGCGGGAGCAAGGCAATGGGAGCCGACCTTCGCGGTTCCCGGGCTGAGCACCACATTCCAGACCTGACAGGGAATCCCGCCGATCGTCCGGGTCTCATCCGATTTCTTGAGGACGGGCTTCACGCCCTTCTTGAAACCAGAAACCGGAAAACTTTCAGACGGCCCGGGAACTCGCCTCCAGGAGGGGAGGTGATCATACGCCTTCTTCGCGTGGTCGAGGTACCACCAGCCTTCGGGGGTGATGATCTGGCTGACCGCCCCCGCAGGCTTTCCGTTTCGGAGCGTCTCCTGGTCGAGCCTCAGCTTCGACCCGTCGACCAGCACCCGGCGTACCGACTTCTGCGCGACGCCCTTCCCGCCCGTCTGCGACAGGTGCCTGAGCGTGAGGGAGTCGGCCGCCTGCGCGCGCACGGATTCGCAGAAAATGGCGAGAAAAACCGCTGTTTTCGAAAGTCTCATCGGGGGACGCAGATCTGGTTGACCGTCGGACAAGGGCAGAAGGCGATGGGCTGGTCGACGCAGTTGCCGTTGCAGAGGAACTGAACCTCAGGACAGGCAAGGATGCAGGGCGCGCTGATGCACCACTCCAGGCTCATTGCGTCCCGCGGCGTCACGAAGGCCGCAGTGGCGAGGACGGCGAGAACGATGAGAGTCCGCATCAGCCCATTCTGACGCGAATAGGCACATGCCGCTATACGCGCCGCGGAACAAGGATCGGGATACCGGCGGGTCTCATGCGGCTTCCTTCTTCTCCTTGACCTGCTCGAGGACCTTGTCGATCGCGGGAAGAAGGTCGCGCAGGTTCGGGTTCTCGCGGATGGAGTCGCGCACGTTGCAGACGCGCGCCTTCTCGATGTTGATCAGCAGAGCCATCACGGCCGCCCTGCGCACCTCGGGCTCCTCGTCCTCGGAGGCCATCCAACGGGTGAACATGACCTGGAAGCCCGGATCGCCCGATGACCCGAGAAGGCAAAGCAGGTCGGCGCGCAGCGGGACCGATGTCTCCCGGACCAGCTGCTGGCGGATGAGGCCCGTGTGCGTACGGCCGAACCACTCCAGGAGCTCCTTGGTACCGATCATGAGCGCCGAGAACGAGAGCTTCGATCCGTCCTCGAAATGGAAGTAGTGGTACTGGAGCCCCGAGCTGAAGGAGTAGCGGCGGATGGCGTCAGCCGCGAAGCTTTTCGTCCCGCGAAGCCACGACGAGCGCCAGAGACGGGTCCCCTCGCTCAGCCCGATCCGGGTGAAGCTCTCGACCGTGAGGTAGGCGCCGAGAGCGATGAACGGGAGGAACCCGGCGATCGCCCACCAGCGCTGCGACGGCTTGGCGAAGTTGGCCTGCGCGGCGAGGAGCAGGAAGAGGGTGAAGAAGGAAAGACAGGTGATCCCGAGCCAGCGAAGGGCCGCTGGGTGGCTGAGCGTCAGGTTCCCCCGCAGGGCTTCCTCGGTCCGGTTCTCCCGCGAGCCAGCCACCACCTGGTTCACGAGCAGCCGCATGAAGAGCGAGGTGAAGAAGATGATGAGCGCGGGGCGGATCAGCGCGGTGAAATCGAGGCCTTCCATCCCTTGCTGATCGGAATGCCGGCGACGGCCCTTGATCCCCGGGCGCGTTATTTTTTTGACAGAGCCGCTCGCTCTACCTGATGCTTTCCCTTCACAACACGAAAACCGGAGGAAGAAGAACATGAAGTTCGTCGCCGTCGCCGCCGCCGTCCTGGGACAGGGGCTGGGCTTTTTCACGACTCCCGCCGCTCACGCGGCCGATTACTACGTCTCGCTGGCCGGAAACGCCGCCAACTCCGGCACCAGCGCGGACCCGATCCCGCTGGCCGAGGCCGTCCTCCGAGCCAACGCGACCGCGGGCGCGGACACGATCCACCTGGGGAACGAAACCTACCCGATCACCTCCACCCTCACCTTCACCGCCCCGGTCACGATCACCGGCAGCTCCAGCTCGGTCCTCGACTGCTCGGGGATGGGCGCCAGCATCTGCGTGATCTTCCGCCCGGGCACCTCGGCCGCCTCCGGCATCGAGAACATCGCGATCCAGGACGCGCCGGCAGCGGCCGTGAAGGTCGAGAGCGCGCTCATGGAGATCACGGACGTTTCCTTCAGCGGGAACGGCACCGCGGTTCTTGTGAATCATGCCCTCGCGGACGTCTTGGTCGACGGCTGCAGCTTCGACTCGGATGACAAGGGCGTTCACCTCGGGCGCGCGAACCAGGCCGTCATCCGGAGCTCGACGTTCGACTCGATGGTGGTTCAAGGAGTGCTGATCAACGGGATGGCCAACCCCCAGATCAGCGAAAGCACCTTCACCGGCAGCGCGATCGGCGTGAGCGTCAGCGGCATCACCGGCGTCCCGATGATCGAGCGGAACCGCTTCGAGGGAGGCACCACCGCCCTGCAGTTCGTGGGCGCGGGCACCGTGAACGTGCGGAACAACGTGATCCACGACACCACGGGCGCCGCGGTCACCTCGAACAACTCGAACGTGCAGTTCCACTACAACACGGTCGCGCAGGCCGGGGGCAACGGCTTCACCGCGACGTCCGCGGACGCGAGCGACGTCCACAACAACGTCTTCTACGCCTCGACCGGTTACGGCGTCAGCGGGGACGCCACGAGCACCGGCCTGACCATCGGCAACAACTCCTTCTACTCGAACTCGG
>CAYZKI010000164.1:0-7360 GCA_964478745.1 uncultured Bacteriovoracaceae bacterium | reverse complement strand
CTAAGGTTTCGAAGATTATGGCTTCGCCGTCCGCCCACCCGATTTCCCTGAGGTCGAAGTACGACCTCCGCTGGGAAGTTCTCGACGTGATCATCAGCGGGCGCTCGTCCATCGACTCTCCCGTGGGCTTCGCCATCCAGAATCCCGACGAGTCCAACCGCTTCATCCTGAGCTACGGGTACGACCTCGACGCTCCGATCGAGAAAGCGGAGCTCTTCGGCAACTATCACGAAGCCCTGAACTTCATCCGGAGGCACTTCCTCCAGCCCGAGAACCCGGACGGCCTCAAGCTGGAGATCCCGCGCAAGATCCTCGAGCTGACGGACGTCCGCGAGCTGATCCTCATGGCCAGCGGCAACCTGCCCGGCCAGACCCAGGACACCCCGGGCCAGATGCTGCGGAACTGGGCGTGCAGCCTGCTGAAGGTCATGCACACCATCGCGCACATCGACAAGGACCTGCGCGCCACCCACTTCAGCGACATCCAGACGCAGATCTTCGACCGCTTCTACAAGCACATCCACCGGGACGACGACGGCAACCTTTACCTCGGCGAGAAGAACGACGACCCCCAGCGGGTGGATCTGCTCGCGTTCGTGACGAAGCCGAAGAAGTCGCGCGACTCGACGATCCTCAAGCTCCTGCACAAGCCCGAGAACGTGGCCGAGGACATCTTCGACCGCGTCGGCATCCGCTTCATCACCAAGACCCCGCTCGGCGCGCTCCAGGTCGTGAAGTACCTCAAGGACCGGATGATCGTGATGCCGCCGAACATCAAGCCGAGCCGCTCGCGCAACACGCTCGTCGACCTCGAGGACTTCCGCCTGCGCATGGAAGCCGCGCTCCTTCGCGCGGACCGCGGGGAGATCGGCGAGGCCGAGCTCGTCTCCGAGCTCGAAGCCGCGGCGCACCCCCCGCACGTGAATCCCGAGAACCCGCACTCGAGCGAGTTCTACCGCGCCATCCAGTTCACGTGCCGACAGCTCATCAAGCTGCAGAACCCGCTTCACTACCATCTGTCCGAGCTCAAGGCGCTCAGCAAGGCCGGAAGCCTGCTCGAGGAAACCCAACGCGTGGTCGACAAGATCGACCTCAAGCAGCTGCAGCGCGAGATTCGCTTCTTCTATCCCTACGAAGTGCAGATCGTGGACGCCAGGAGCGCCGAGGAAAACGAGAAGGGCCGCAGTGCCCACAGCGAGTACAAGCGCGCGCAGCTTCAGACCGCGCTTCGGCGAGTGATGGGGAATCTCGTCGATGCCGTTCGATAGCGAGGTCGCGCTCGTCGGAACCGGCCTCGCGCCGCTCGTCGCGGCGGCCGAGCTCAGCTCGCGCGGGATCGCGACCCTGGTGCTCAACCCCGATTTCGACTTCTTCCTCGAGGACTCGGAGCTGCCGCTCGACCCGATGCTCCTGCGGAAGCCGAGCCGGGAGCGGCTGGCGAGAAGCCTTCCCGAGCACGCGATCGACGTGCTTCGCCCGGGTTTCCCGGGAGCCGTCGAGTTCTGGCCGCCCAAGAGCGCCGATGGCTTCCACGATCCGCAGGCGCCCTACGTGCGGCAGCGTTCGCGGCTCTGGATCGCCGAGAGCGGGCGCGGGAAGATCTGGGGCCTCGACGACGTCGACGCGCTCTACGTCGAAAGCTCCGACGCGGGCCTCCACCCCCAGATCTTCGACGGCATCCAGGCCGCGCGGAGGTTTCCGGGCTTCGTGAAGGGCGGCCCCGAGAGCTCGCGCGAATGCAAAGGCCTGCTGATCCCGAAAGCCTGCGATGTGGACGTGCAGAGATACCGCGCCGGCCTGCTCGAGTACGTCGGCGAACGGCTCGGTCCCTCCAACCTGGTTCGCTCCGCGGGCCAGATCGATCTCATTCCCGAAGGCATCCGCTTCCACAGCGCCGGAGCCCCGCAGACGGCGCGGATCGACCAGAGCGTGCTCGTGTTCTGGACGCCCCGGCTCACGCAATGGGTGAGCGCCCAGGCCAAGAAGCTCGAGGCGAAGCTCGGAGGCCCGCTCGGCGTGCGCCTCTGGGAACAGTGGTCGCTGATCTCGCGCGAGCCCCTCGAAAGCGACGTGATCGGGATGTACGGCGACGTGACCGCGTGGGCGGATTTCGAGGGGGCGCCGCCCGCCGCGACGGAGGCCCGCGCGCTCTCGCGCCTTTCCGCGCTTCGCAGCGGCCCGCTGGTCGACCCGAGGGAGACGCACGCGCTCAGCGGCACGTCGAGCTCCCAGCTCCGGTGGGCGTCCGCCGAGTCGTTCGCCACCCTCGAGGCGCTCTTTCGCGAGTTCCTCGGATGGGAGTACTATTCGGTTCGAGCCATGAAGCCGCGCGCGATCTTCGAGTGGGAGGAAGGCGCCGCGTCCAGGAGCTGGCGCCTTCGCGCCGGCGCTCCCGAGGTTCAGGTGATCGGCGGCTGCGACGGCCCGATCGCCGACGTCGTGGCCAACGTTCGCAAAGCCTGTGAGAGGTTCTCGTAATGACGCTGACCGTTCGCGACGGAAAGCTCGATGTCTCCGTGGTGGCCGGGCCGGGAATCGACTCGTGGCCGTCGGCGGGCGTGCGCGCGCTTTCCACGCTGTGCGCGGAGATGGGCCTCACCGTCGGCCTCTTCGGCGGCGAGAGCCTCACCGTCCGGGGCGTTCTCCCGATCCCGGGCACGGGGGGCCTGGTCCTGGTGGAAGACGCGCAGAAGCGCGTTCACCGCATCCAGTCGCGCGCGGTCGTCCGGGTCAGCCCCGAGGTTTCGTTCCCCGATCCGTTTCCGGGCTGGCGCTCTCAATGCCTGATCCCTTTCGCCACGGCCAGGAGGCTCTGGCACGAGGCGCGGGTTCCGTGGAACCCCGCGACGGTGATCCTGGGCACCGGCAACCGCGCCCTGCGGTTCGGCTCGTTCCTGCTCGAGAACGGCTGCGAGGAAGCTTACTGCGTCGAAACGTACGCCCAGTGGGGCGCCAAGCGCTTCGCGGGCTGGGAGGTCGAGCGCAGGCGCTTCGAGATGCTCGGCGGGCGCGTGCTCGAGGCCACCCCGGTCTCGCTGACGCGCAAGTCGGCGCTCGTCTGGGAGTTCCGGCTGAAGGACGCGCAGGGCGTGCGCATCATCGACGTCGCGCGCGTGGTTTCCGTCGGCCCGTTCCGCGATTTCCCCGGGGTGCGCGAGCATCCGCCCGGCTCTTTCCTCTTCGAGCTCGACCAGACCGCGGCCGAGTCGAAGGCCGACGACGTCGAAGGCTGGGTGATGGAGGAGGAGCGCGGGCGCTGGCTCGGGGCGAAGATCGTCCGCGCCCTTTCCGAGTCGCTCGGCGATCGCCGCGAGGAGCTCGACTTCATCCATCGGCGCGCGCGCGGAAGGCTCAAGCGCTACCTGCGCCACCGCGAGGAGCCGTTCCTTCCCAGTTACCAGGGCAAGTGGCTGAGCGCGGCCGACGCGAGAACCGTCACGCAGTTCAAGGGCGTGCCGAAGCAGGAGCATCAGCAGCGCGCGGTCGCTTCGATCGAATGCTTCGAGGAGATCCCGTGCAACCTCTGCGCGAAGTCATGCCCGGAGAACGCGATCGAGATCGGCCACATCCCGCGCACCAAGGACGCGGGCCTGATCGAGTCGAAGTGCACGGGCTGCGGCGCATGCGTCTCGGCTTGCCCGAGCAACGCGGTGCTCATGCTCCAGGCGGACCCCAAGAAATCGACCGTCGAGATCACGCTGGCCGCGCGCGGCTCGCGCAAGTGGAACGCGGGCGAGTTCGTGCAGCTCCTGAACCGGAGGGGCGAGTCGCTCGGCTCGGGGCGGATCCTCGGCATCGAGACGACGGCGAGCCCGGGCCGGCTCCGCATCGAGGCCCCCGCGCACCTGGCCTGGGAGGCGCGCGGCTTCCGAAGGCCCCGCACGCAGGAGCAGCCCGACGAGGTCTACCTGTCGGCCGAGGCGTCGGCGGCGCTGAACAGCGAGAAGGTCGAGATCACCCTCGACGGCGAAAAGCGCCTCGTGCGCGAAGGGATCACCGTTTCGCTCGCCCTCTTCGAGATCGGGCAGGGGCGGCCGGGAGACATCCTGCTCTGCAAGGACGGAAGCTGCGGGCTTTGCGCCGTGACCGTCGACGGGACCCGCAAGCGCGGATGCCAGGAGAAGATCCACAAGGGCATGGCGATCAAGCTGGCGAGCTCGGAGCCCACGCCCGAGAACGGGGCTTTTCTCTGCCCGTGCCTCGGCATCACGGTCGACGACCTGGCGAGCCGCCTGAAGCAGGGAAAGCTGCGCACCGCCGAAGCCGTGCTCTCGACGGTTCACGTCGGGGAAGGCCGGTGTCACGGAAGGCTCTGCATGAGCGCGTTCAAGCGCGCTCTTGCTGATCTGGATCTCGATGCTTCCCAGTGGGCTGACTGGCGCTTTCCGTGGTCGGACTGGCAGGTGAAACGTAGCTGATCTCCTCGAGGAACCGCTCGATCTTCGCGTTGACGAGGTCGGGCAGGTCCATCTGGGGGCAGTGGCTTCCGTGGCGGATGCGCTCGAGGCGGCTGCCCGGGATCAGCTGGTGGAGCAGCTCCTGCTGCGAGATCGGGGTCACGCGGTCCTGCTCGCCCGCGATGATCAGCGTGGGCACCTTCACGGAGTGCAGCCACGCGGTCGAGTCGCTTCCGTCGTAGTTGAGGATCAGGCGGATGAAGACCTCCGGATCCATGTCGGCGACCTGGTCGATGTAGAGCTGGATGTCGTCCTGCGCGGTCAGGTGCGGGTTGAATCCGCCGAGCGTCACCAGGAATCGCGCCAGCGGGTTTCCCTTCTGGTACTTCCAAAGCCTCTGCACGAGGTGAGGCGCGGCGTCGTGCGCCTTCTTCAGGCCGGCGAGGAAGGTCTGCGCGCCGTTGCCGCCGAAGAGCGTTTCGAGCGGCGACTTGGGCGTGCCGTTGGCGAGCACCATGCCGCGCACGCGGTCGGGCTGCTGGTTCAGGATCTCGAGCACCACGTTCACGCCCATGCTGTGGCCGAGAAAGACGGCGTCCCGGATCCCGAGATGGTCGAGCGCCGCGAGCACGTCCTTCGCCACCGCGTCGAGCGTCAGCGTGGAGAGATCGGCGGGGACATCCGAGTTCTGATGACCCCGGTAGTCGACCCAGATGGAGCGGTGCGTGTGCTGGAAATGATCGATCTGATACGTCCAGTGCAGGCTCGAGCAGACCAGTCCGTAGCAGAAAACCAGGGGCGGGCCCTCACCCTCGGCGCTGTAGAAGATCTTGGTTCCGTCGAAGCTGTCGACGTAACCGCAAGTGACGGACGGATCGGTGCTCGCCCTGCGCGCGAGCTTGCGCGCGCCGCGGGGGCGGGGGCGCTTCGGCGAGATTCCGTTCGAGTGGCCATGCGACATAGAGCGAACCCCGAGTGTAGCCGATTATTCTCCGCCCGGGTTCGACTTTCGGAGATGCAGCACGCTTTCGCAGACCGAGACAAACGTCTGGCGCGTCTTGGCGTCCGCCGAGCGATAGGCTTCGTAAAGCTGGCGGAAGAAGTTCATGTCGGCGTCGGAGATTCCCAGAGCGGCCAGCGCGGAAAGCGTTCCCGCCTGCCCGTTTCCATCGACGCCGTCCTCGCCGTTCAGGGTCTTGCCCAGACGGCCGGAAAGCTTGAAGGTGTATTCCTTTTCCAGGAGCGCCGTGATCTCGGCCTCGCCGATGTTCAGCGCCTTGGTCAAAGTCGGGATGTGGGCCGGCGGCAAAGGCGTGACCCCACGCTCGACGTTTGAAATGAATTGCGTTGTGACCGGGGGAGAGAACATCAAACCCAAGGCTCGTTGAGAGAGCCCCAGAGATTCCCTGCGTTCCCGGATGAAATTGCCGACGATCTTGGGACGTTTACCCGAATCAACCATCCCAGTTAATTTAACACGATGCGTTAAGGCGGTCAATTGCGAGTAGTTTACTAATAAACTTGCAGGGTTGAGACACGCCTCGCCGCATCATTATACTGCGCCGGAAGGGGGCACCGCTCCTCGCTTCAACGAAGGACTCGAAGAACCTCGCCCGAGACAAAGCACCCGCCCTCATACACGGCCCCGAACCCCTCGCAGTAGCTGACCGGGCCGCCCCAGCCGCGCACCAGCTCGTTCTCCAGACAGCCCGCCGCACTCGCTTCGACGACGCCGCCGTGGCTGACTACCAGGAGCCGGCCCCCCTCGGGGACTTTCTCGAGAAGGCTCCGATGAAGCTCGTTCAGCGCCTCGAGATGCGCGCGGGTGTAGGTCTTGTCCCGGCCTGAGTCGTACCAGAGGGCGAAGCCCCCGTCCCATGGGGTCTCGCGGGCGACCGCTTCGGGAAACGTCGCGAGCGCCGGGAGAATCCGATCCACCTTGCGACCGCTCATGAGCTCCGCCGTCTCGATGGCGCGCGGAAGATCGCTCGCGGCCACGTAGTCGAACCTTCCCATCGTCCGGCCCACCTCGCGAGCGAGCTCGATGCCCCGCGGATTCAGGTGATCGCCTGGAATGTTGCGCATCGAATGGCGCCGGTGCTGGAGCGTTTTCATGGCGTTCTCATCCTCAGCCCGTCTTCAGACGCTCGAACTGGATCTTGCCCTCGCGCTCGAAGTAGCGGCGGAGGGACGCATGCTCGGGGGCCTCGAGGTCGGGGTCCTCGCGGAGGATTTCCATGACGTCATCACGGGCGCGAAGCAGCCAGTCGCGGTCGCGCACCAGGTGCGCCAGGCGGAAGGGGAGGCCTCCGGCCTGCCTCGTCCCGAGGAACTCGCCGGGACCGCGGATCTCGAGGTCGGCCTCGGCGATCTTGAAGCCGTCCTGCGACTGCTCGAGCACCTCGAGGCGCTGCGCCGTCACCTCGGCCGAATACGGCTTGGTCAGCAGGAAGCAGAAAGACTGCGCGCTTCCGCGCCCCACGCGGCCGCGAAGCTGATGAAGCTGCGAAAGGCCGAAGCGCTCGGCGTGCTCGACGACCATGACGGTCGCGTTCGGGACGTCGACGCCGACTTCCACCACGGTCGTGGACACGAGCACGTGAAGGTCTCCCCGCTTGAACCGGTCCATGACCTCGATCTTCTCGTCGGAGCTCATCTGGCCGTGCAGCAGTCCCACCTTGAACTCGGGAAAGACCTCGGTGGAGAGGCGCTCCGCCTCGGCGACCGCCGACTTCATGGTCGTGAAGCCCTCGGCCTCGCTGTCGTTGATGAGCGGGTAGATGAAGTAGGCCTGGTGCCCGGAGCGAAGCTCCTTCCGCACCAGCTCGAGCGCCTTGTCGCGCTCGCCCTTCTCCCGCGCCACCTTCGTGATGATCGGCGAGCGCCCGGGCGGGAGCTCCCGGATCGAGGAAACGGAAAGATCGCCGTAAGCCGTCAGGGCGCGCGTGCGGGGAATCGGAGTG
>CAYZKI010000163.1:4838-7379 GCA_964478745.1 uncultured Bacteriovoracaceae bacterium | reverse complement strand
ATCATCGGGCCCCGCTTCGGCAGCGGCGCCTTCGCCTGACGCCTGGGAGGTCAGCAGGCGGTCCGCGACGATTTCTCTGGGCCGACCCGGCAAAGCGAGCAGGAGGAGCAGAGGAAGCGCGAGCATCAGCCGCTTTCGCATCTCCTGATTGTGCCTGAGCGCGCTCCGGCCTCAAGCGAACCTATTTGGAGCACCGGCATGGCTGGAAACATTAATGAATTCAATCAGATTAGGTGGGGCGGCATGATTTCTTGACTGATTTGATCGGAAAACATAGAACGGCGCTTTGCTTGGAGGAAAGTCATGAAGCCACTTCGAATCCTTGTCCTCGCTTTGTTCGCGTCGACCTCCGCAATCGCCGGAGAGGTCCAGGTCTGCGGCACCTATGGTGAACCTCCGCAGCTGACGAATCCCGCTCCGATCACCCGCATGCCCATCGGCCCGATGCCGACGGGCCCGGTCTTCACCACGCCCGTTGAGCGCTACTATTTCTATGAGGCCGTCGACACCGCCCGCGGGCAGGTCGTGAAGGACTATGAGCTCGTCGCCGAAGGTAACGGCGGCACCGACGAAGTCGAGCTGCGCAGCTCGATCATCCAGCTTCTCGAACGCGGGAAGGAGTACTGCATCGAGGGCGACTTCCGCGTCGCTTCGAGGCAGCTGCTCATCCGCCGGATCTGGCCGGTCAAACACTGAGAAGGGATTGGATGAAGATGAGACTCTCTAACCTGATCTTGGGCGTTTCCCTGCTGGCTTCGGCGAGCGCGACCGCCAGTGTCCACCCCGACTTCGTGCTCGCGAAGCTCGAGCCTCTTCCCCAGGCGGATTACCGGCCGCTGTCCGGTGGCATGGTTGATTCGACCGCCACTCTCGACGTCACCTACTGGATCCAGCCCTGCGCGGGCGAGGAGTTCGACCAGTTCGTCGTGACGCGCTCGCAGGCACCGGATGCGATGGGCAGGATGACCGAGCAGATGCGCGTGGGCGTGCTGATGCGCACGGACGGCATCATGTGCATGGGCCCGATGGTCCAGGAGACCCGCAAGCTGACGTTCCAGGGGCCTTTCAATCTTCCGCACGGCCGTCCCGAGATCAAGCCGCTCCGATAGCCAGTCCCTGGAGGATCACGACGCGAGCGTCGCGATCACCTGGTCCGAAACCGCGAACCCGCGAGGGGTGAGACGCAGATGGCCCGCCCGTCGCGGGTTTTCCGCCAAGAGGCCTTGCTCGCGAAGCGTGGCCGCCTTCGAGCGCTGCGCCGGCGTCTCGAGCCAGGATTCCGGAAACCCTTCGTCCAGCCTGAGCGCGAGCATCCAGCGCTCGAGCCCGCGCTGTTCGTCCGTCAGCGTCTCCGTCCATTCGACCGGCGACTCATCCTTGCCGAGAAGGCTCGCGTACTTGTGGAGCGACGAAACGTTCTTCCACCGCTTCCCCGTGCGCGCGTCGAAGGAATGCGCCGAGGGCCCCAGCCCCAGGTAGGACTCGCCCTTCCAATAAGCGAGATTGTGGCGCGCGCGCCTTCCGGGCTTCGCGAAGTTCGAGATCTCGTAATGCTCGAAGCCCCTCGAGCTCATGAACTCGTCGATGAAAAGGAGGTGCCGGAGCTGCTCGTCCTCGTCGGGCAGGTCCTTGGCCATCCGGTGGTGCTTGGGAAGCGTGAGCAGGTAGCAGCTCAGGTGCGTGACCGGGAACGACGTGAGCGCGATCATCGCCTCTTCGAGATCCTCGAGCCGCTGGCCGGGAACGCCGCAGAGAAGATCGACCGAGACGTTGTCGAACCCGGCGCCGAAGACGGTGTCGAGCGCGCGAAGCACGGCATCGCGCGAGTGCACGCGCCCCAGCATCGAGAGCAGGTCCTCGCGCATGGCCTGGACTCCCATCGAAACGCGGTTCACGCCCAGCGAGCGGTAGCCGCGCATGTTCTCCGCGTGGATCGAGGAGGGGTTGGCTTCCATCGTCCATTCGGTGCCCGCGTCCACGCGTCCCGCGAGCACGGGCTCGAGCGCGCGCGCCGCCGACTCGGGCGGGGTCATCGAGGGCGTGCCGCCTCCGAAGAAGATCGTCTGGAGCTTGGGGGCGAGAAGGGGTGCCTGAAGGCGGGACTCCGCGAGGAGCGAAAACTCGAATCGGCCGGGGTCACCCTCGCGAGTGCGCTCCCGGCCGATCGAATAGAAATCACAGTAGTGGCACTTCGCCTCGCAAAAGGGGAAGTGGACGTACAGGGACTCGGCGAGCCTAGCGGTTGTAACCGCCGCCGCCTCCGCCGTATCCGCCGCGGCCACCGCCGCCACCACCTCGTCCACCACCGAATCCTCCGCGGCCACCGCCGCCACCACCGCCGCGTCCTCCGCCACCGCCGCCTTCGCGGGCTTCATTCACGGTGAGGGGACGGCCCATGAACTCTTTTCCATTCAGGGCTTCGATCGCCTTCTGTGCGTCCTCGGCGGTCGCCATCTCGACGAAGCCGAAGCCGCGTGAGCGACCCGTATCACGATCCGTCAGGATGCGCACGGACGCGACCTGGCCCGCCTGAGCGAACAG
>CAYZKI010000163.1:346-4828 GCA_964478745.1 uncultured Bacteriovoracaceae bacterium | reverse complement strand
GGCTGGGCGACCTCGCCGGGACCGATGGTGATGGCGGACAGCGACGAGAGCAGGGCGGACTCTTCTGCGGAAAAAGGGAGATTACCGACAAATAGCTTAGTGGCCATAGGACGAAACGGACTCCTTTCGGGAATCAGAGTTAGGACGGCTGTCAGTATCGGGTAGATGGGAACGGGATCGGGAGAGAGTCGACGAAAGGAGCGGAAACTGGAACCGAAGCGATCTATCAAACCCCACTGTCCCTCCTATTTTACGGACGCCCGCCCACGCTGGCAACCGAACTTATGTTGCACTGTGTCACGATAGACTAACGTTATGTAATTATTCGATACCGCGGGGCCCGGTGCATGACGCGATGACGCTATCAAATCGTCTGGAGCCCTCTTATAGTGAGACGTGCCTCAAAATCTGCAGCCTGAAGAACTCGTCCTCTCCAACGGAATCCCGGTCATCCTCCAAGACTACGACGGCCCGGTCGCCGCCACCTACTGGTGGGTGCGGACCGGAAGCGCCGACGAGGCGCCGCGCGAGGCGGGCTTCGCTCATTTCCTCGAGCACATGCTGTTCAAGGACGCGGCCGCGAAGGAAACGGGCGCCGCTTCGACCGGACAGATGGCGCGCGAGATCGAGTCGCTCGGCGGTGACATCAACGCGTACACGTCGTTCGACCAGACGGTCTATCACGTCACCTGCGCCGCCCATCACTGGGAACGCGTTCTCGACGCCTTCTGCCCGATGGCGAAGCCGCAGAAGTTCCTCAAGTCGGATTTCGAGCGCGAGCGCGAGGTCATCCTCGAGGAGCTTCGCAAGAACGAGGATACGCCCGGCAGACAGATGTTCCAGGACCTGTTCTCGCAGACTTTCCGCAAGCACCCTTACGGAAAGCCCGTGATCGGCTACGCGAAGATCTTGAAGGCCGCGAAGGTGCAGGAGCTCGAGGCGTTCTACCGCAAAAGCTACGTTCCCTCGCGCATGGGCCTGATCCTGGTCGGCCCGATCGGCGGCCCGGAAAGCCCGCGCAGGGCCGCGCTCATGAAGAAGATGGAGAAGTATTTCGGGAAGTCCGTGCTGAAGGAGCGCGCCGGGAAATGGCATCCGCGCGCCGTCGAGCCGGCGCTGCGGCCTGACGTTTCGACGTCGGTCCTTCCCTTCGACGTGAAGACGCCCTCTCTCTCCGTCTCGTTCCGCGTGCCTGAGCTCGACCACGAGGACATCCCCGCGCTCGACGTGCTCGGCGGCATCCTGGGCATGGGCGAGCTCTCGCGCGTCTACCAGAAGCTGTTCTACGAAACCTCCATCGCGACCGAGGCTTCGGGCGGGCTCTACGTGCCCAGCGACCCGGGCATGCTCTACTTCCAGGTCGAGACGGACGCCGTCGCGAAGATCGAGCCCGCCGCCGAGCTTCTCCTGAAAGAGCTCAGGCGGATCCAGGAAGAAGGCCCGACGCTCGATGAGCTTGCCCGCGTGGTGGCCAACGCCGAAAGCGAAAGGCTCTACGCGACCCAGAGCGCCGACGGAGTGGCGGGCCGGATCGGCTTCCTCCGCTTCATCATGGGCGATCTGGGGTTCGACCAGCGGTACCTCGAGGATCTGCGCGCGATCACCGCGGGCCGCGTGAAGCAGGCCGCGAAGAAGTACCTCGACTATCGCCGCCTGAACGTGGTCGCGATGGTCCCGAAGGACCAGAAGGCTTTCGACCTTTCGAAGATCGCCCGGACCGCGAAGGAGATCCTGCCCGGAACCGAGACGCACGCGGGCCCGAAGACTTTCAAGAAGGGCAAGAGCACCGGCATGCCGGTCGAGTTCTTCCGTCTTCCCTCGGGCATCCGCGTCGCGCACTTCCATCGCCCGCAGTCGCAGGTCTTCAGTGTCCACGCGGCCACGCTCGGCGGCGTCCGTCTCGAGACCGCGGCCCCGGTCGAGTCCGCCGAGAAGGATTGGGGCGTATCGAACCTCCTGGCCATGACCTGGACGAAGGGCACCTCGCAGCGCGACGCGCGCGAGATCGCGGGCATCGTCGAGGGGCGCGCCGCCGGCATGGACGGCTTTTCCGGACGCAACGCCGTGGGGCTGCAGATGACGGGCCTCTCCCGCGACTGGGCGCGGCTCTCGGAGCTTTTCACCGAAGTCCTGATCGAGCCGACCTTTCCCGAAAAGGAAGTGGAGCATTCCCGCCGCGTGACCGAGGACTCCATCCGCGGCATCGAGGACCACACTTCGCGGCTCGCGTCGCGGATGTTCCTCGAGACGCTGTTCGAGCGGCATCCGTACGGCAAGCTGACGCTCGGCTCGCTCGAAAGCGTCCACTCCATGCACGCTGAGAAGCTCAAGGCGTTCCACAAGGCCTGGATCAGGCCCGATCGCATGACGATCGCGGTCTCCGGCCCGGTGGCGACCGAGGAGCTCCGCGCGTGGCTGGAAAGCCTGGAGAAGCTCGCTGTCCGGGCGACGAACGGGGGCGGGCGCGAGCTGCCTCGCGCGCTCGAGGACGAGCCGCGCCTCAAGGCCCCTCGCTGGATCGAGAAGACCCTCGGCCGCGAGCAGACCCACCTGATCGTGGGCGGCCTCGGCACGAGGATCAACTCGGAGGACCGCTGGGCGCTGAGGATCCTCGAGACCCTCCTGGGCGGCCAGGGCGGAAGGCTGTTCGTCGAGCTGCGCGAGAAGAAGAGCCTGGCTTACACCGTTTCGCCGATGATCATGGAGGGCCTGGAGCGCGGCTACGTGGGCACTTACATCGCGTGCGCGCCCGCAAAGAAGGAAGAAGCCGTGAAGGGGATCCGCGCGGTGCTCGAGGCGCTCGTCAGGAAGGCGCCGAGCCCGCGCGAGCTCGAGCGCGCCCAGGAGTACTACCTGGGCCGCCGGGCCATGGACCTTCAGAGCGACTCCTCGCTCGCGTCCCATCTCGGGCTCGAGCTCCTCTACAATCTCCCGTACCGGACCGAGGAGGAGATCGCGAAGCTCGTCGAAAAGGTCAGCGTGAAGGACCTCCAGCGGGTCTGCCGCGAGTACTTCCTCGACGCGTATCAGGTTACTGCGGCAGTCGGCTAGCTGGGCTATAATGGGGTGAATGCCCCAGCTCCCGCCCTGGATCGACGATTTCGCCGTCGCCTTCATCGCGCTCTTCGTCGCTCTCGACGTGATCGGCACGCTGCCGATGTACGTGGGCATGACCCAGGGGCTCGTGCGCAAGGAGCGCTCGCGCGTCGTCAACACGTCCATGTACGTGGGCTTCGCCGTGGCCGTCGTGTTCGTCTTCGCGGGCGAGCTGATCTTCCGCTTCCTCGGCATCACGCTGCCTGACTTCAAGATCGCCGGCGGGATCGTGCTCCTGCTTGTTTCGCTCGCCGACCTGCTCGGGCACCCGGAGGCCTCGAACCGGAGCTCGGGCTCCACCGGCATCGTGCCGCTCGCGGTGCCCCTGATCACGGGGCCAGGAGTGCTGGCCACCCTGATCTTCCAGGTGGGGACCTTCGGCTACACGATCACGCTGCTTTCGCTGGTAGCGAACTACGCGTTCGCCTGGTGGGTGCTGCGGAACTCGGGACTCGTCACGCGCGTGATCGGGAAAGACGGCACCGTGGTGGTCTCGAAGATCGCGGCGCTCCTGCTCGCCGCGATCGCCGTGGCGATGATCCGAAGCGGCGTGGTCGAAGTCGCGCGCAACGGCCTCGGCTGATTTGGAGCGCCGTACCATTCCGATCTTCATGATACCTTTTGAATGTGTACGATTACGTGATCATCGGATCGGGCGTTTCCGGCGGGCGAGTGGCCCACGAGCTCACGCGCGCGGGCGCGAAGTGCGTGCTCCTCGAAGCCGGCCGCGAGTTCTCTGCGTCCACCTTCCCGAACGACGAGATCGACTACTCCGCCCAGCTTTTCTGGGGCGGAGGCCTTGAGATCAGCAGCGACGGGCGGCTCGGCTTCCTGCGCGCCAGGTGCGTGGGCGGAACCTCGATCGTCAACCAGGCGCTGCTCGATCGCTTCGACGACCTCGCCTGGGACGATTGGCGCTCGCGGACGGGCATCGCGTTCCTGAACGCCGCCGAGATGGAGCGCCATTACGTCGCGACCACCGAAGGGCTGAGCATCAGCGAGGTGCCGCGCCAGTTCTACAATCACAACGCGCGCATCTTCACCGAGGCGCTCGGCAAGAGCGGCGCTCGAGCGGGCGCAGAAGGACTGCAAGCTCGAGAAAGGCTCCGACTGCATCGTGTGCCTGGGCGGCTGCCCGCGCGACTCGAAGCAGAGCTCGCTCGTGACCACGATCCGCTGGGCCCGCGAGCGCGGGCTCGAGCTCCGCTCGGAGTTCGAGGTGGAGCGCGTCGAGCACTCCAAGGACCAGGTGAAGGTGGCGGGCCTCCATCGAGGCCGGCCCGCCGAGGTCGTCGCGAGGCGGGCGGTGCTCGCGGCCGGTGCCATCGGAAACAGCGCGATCCTGCTCAAGTCGGGCTACGGGAAGGGCCTTCCCGCGATCGGGAA
>CAYZKI010000163.1:0-336 GCA_964478745.1 uncultured Bacteriovoracaceae bacterium | reverse complement strand
GTTCACCTGCCACCCGCAGCTGATGACCTACGCCGTCTTCGACGAGCCCGTCGACGCGCACAAGGGCGCATTTCAGGCCGTGAAGTCGTACGATCCGAAGCTGCGGGCGATGGGCTTCAAGCTGGAGAACGTCTTCGCCCCGCCGATCAGCACGGCGATGCTCATGCCGGGCCTGGGCCTCGAGCAGCTCGAGCTCATGCGCAAATACCGGCACATGGCCTCGATCGAGGTCGCGCTCCGCGACGATCCGACGGGGAGCATCCGCGTCGCCTCGTCCGGCAAGGTCGTGATCGACAAGAAGCTGAGCTCCTCCGACCGCGCGAAGGCGAAGGCCGG
>CAYZKI010000162.1:0-7388 GCA_964478745.1 uncultured Bacteriovoracaceae bacterium | reverse complement strand
GTTTCACCGCCGTGTCCAACGGGGCCCTCCTCTCGAAATCGGACGAGGGCAAGGACTGGACGCGCTTTCATTACAAGCTCGGGACCCCGCACGTCACGTACCTGATCGCCCTCACGGTCGCCGAGTTCAGCGAATGGGAGGACAAGGGGCCGCGTGGCATCCCGGTCCAGTATTTCGTCGAGCCCGGGCGCGAGGAGGACGGCCGGCGCGCCTTCTCGAACACGCCGGACATGATACGGGCCTATGAGAAGGTGACGGGCGTCGAGTATCCCTACGAGAAGTACAGCCAGGTCGCCGTGCAGGACTTCATCTTCGGCGGCATGGAGAACACGTCCGCGACCACGCAGACGGACCTCACCCTCCACGACGCGCGCGCGCATCTCGACTTCAGCAGCGACCCGCTGGTCTCGCACGAGCTCGCCCACCAATGGTTCGGCGACCTGGTCACCTGCCGTGACTGGTCCCATGGCTGGCTCAACGAGGGCTTCGCGACGTTCATGGAGCGCGTCTGGATCGAGCAGGACAAGAGCGAGAACGGCGGCGAGGACGAGGCGAAGTACTACGGCTATCAGGACGTGAAGGACCACCTGGCCGAGGACAACGGGAAGTATCGCCGCGCGATCGTCTGCAACACCTACATCGAGCCCATCGACCTCTTCGACACGCACCTGTACCAGAAGGGCGGGCTGGTCCTGAACCTGCTCCGCGCGCAGCTCGGCGAGGCGGACTTCTGGGCCTCCGTGAACCACTATCTCAAGAAGCACCGGGGCGGGAGCGTCGAGACCCTCGACCTGATCCGCGCGATCGAGGAGACCACGGGCCGCAACATGCGCCGCTTCTTCGATCAGTGGGTTTTCGGCCCGGGGTACCCGGAGTTTCAGCTGTCGTACGCCCACCATGCCGAGAAGGGCATGATCGAGCTCGTGATCGAGCAGAAGCAGGCGCAGGGCGAAGGCGACAAGAAGGGCCCGCTGTTCCAGCTGCCGGTGGTGATCGACGTGACCGCGGGCGGAAAGACGGTTTCCCACACGATCGACCTCGAGCATGCGCGCGAGCGCGTATTCCTGCCGGTGGCCGGCAAGCCCTCGCGCGTGCGCTTCGACCCCGGCAACACGATGCTCAAGACCATCAAGTTCCCGCGTCCGAAGGAGATGCTGCTCGAGCACCTGGTGAACGACCCGGACATCATGGGACGCATCGAGGCGGCGCACGAGCTCGTTTCCGTCGCTGACGCGCAGGCCGTCGCGGCGCTCGGGAAGGCGCTTCTCGCCGACCGGTTCTGGGGCGTGCAGGCCGAGATCGCCGGCGCGCTCGCGGAGATCCGGACGAACGCTGCCCGCCAGGCGTTGATCGCCGGCCTAGCGGTGAAGCATCCGAAGGCCCGGCGCGCGATCGTAGCCGCGCTCGCCTCGTTCCCGGGCGAGGAAGCGGCTACGGCGCTCAGGAAGATCGCGCAGAAGGACGCGAGCTATTACGTGGAGGCCGAGGCGACGGCGGGCTACGCCCGCGCGAGGCTCTCGGTCGTTCCGAAGCCGGAGGCGCGCGCCGTCGAGGAGGTCGAGGCTTTCCTGATCGAGCAGACGCGTAAGGAAAGCTACCGCGAAGTGATCCGCGCCGCCTCGTTGCGCGGGCTCACGACGATTCCGGGAATCACGCGCGGCGAGCGCCCCAAGGCGCTCGAAGCGATCGTTTCCTGGACCAAGCGGGGACACGACAACGACGTGCGCATGGCCGCGATCATGGCCCTGGGCGTGGTCGCCAGGAGCGGCACCTCGGAGATCCGCGCGCGCGCGCTGGAGCTTTTCGATCGTATCGCCGACGAGGACAACATGCGGATCCGCCTTGCGCTGGTCGCCGCTCTCCGCGCGGTCGGCTCGAGCGCGGGTATCCCGATCGCCGAGAAGATCCGCGCCAACGACCTGGACGGCAGGGTGAAGCGGGAGGCGCAGGTGCTGTCGTCGAAGCTCGCGGACGCGGGCTCGACCCCCGAGACCGTCGAGAACCTGAAGGATCAGCTCGCTAAGCTCGAGCAGGATTACCGCAGGCTCGTCGCGCGGGCGGAGGCGATGGACGGCGCCGCGAAGGCCGCCAGGCCCGGCAAAGCCCCGAAGGCGGGGAAGCCCGCCGGCAGGAAGAAGCGCCGCCGCTGATCGCGATCAGTAGTGGATGACCATGTCCGCGACGCAGCGGGTGAACAGCTGCGACCCGATGAAAGGCGACGAGCCCACGCGGGTGAGGGTCTTCGTCGTCGAGTTGAAGCTGAACTTCTCGATCGTGTTGAGCGTCGAGAGGGCGTTGGCGACGAAGACGTTCCCGGTCTGCGTGTCCTCGGCCATAGCCGAGGCGCCGTTGACGTAGGTCGAATTGAAGTAGGCCTGCGTCGCGCCGGTCATCGGCGAGGCGCCGTTCGTCTCGTCGAAATCGTACGCGTAGACGAAGTTGCTCGCCGCCGTGGTGCTGCCATAGGAGACGAGCAGCTTCCCGCTGCTGTGGAGCAGGAAGTGTGTGACGATCGCGGTCGCCGTGGGAGCTGCGATCTTCGTCGTGGGCAGGCAATCGGCGGCGTTGCCCTGGTAGCCGGTCGCGGCGACGAAGCCGATGTGGTTGTTCGGGCTGGCGGCCTGATGGCCGAACAGGACGCGGCCCGTGCTAGGCGCGACGAGAAGCGCGGTGATGTTCGTGGCCGCCGTCGCGCAGTTCCCGGGAGGCGACTGGATGAACGCGTTGTTGGGGAAGGTTCCGGTCCCTGTGATGCGGTTCTTGTTCGCGTCGAACTTCTCGATGCTGCTCGAGTCGCTGATATACAGGTCACCCGAGGCGGTGACCCGGATCTTCCTCAGCACGCCGCCCAGGCCCGCGCTCGTGAGGTACGTCGAGATCCCTCCGGTGGAGATGTTGCAAAGATCCACGCGCCTTCCGCTGGTCGCGTTCTCCACGAGAACGACTAGGAGGTTGGAGTCCGACCAGTGGGTGTCCAGCGAGACCGGGTGGTCACCGGGGTAGGGCGACCAGTCGCAGACCAGTCTGTCGTAGGTTCCCGTCGAGAGATCGAAGCGGGCGATGGAGTTCGGCGCGCCCGCGCCCGAGGTCGTGACGCCGCCACCATAGCAGCCCGTGGTCCCGGAGAGGCCCGCCGAAGCAACATAGATGTAGCGGTCCGGCTCGACCACTACGGGCGCCGAGGCCTGAGGTTGTTCCTCATCGCTTTTGCAGCCGAGAGCCGACAAGAGGGCGATGAGGATGATGAGCTTGAAAGGGGTGCGACACATCAACCCTCCTTCGGCATTTCTTGACTCAAGATAAAGCCCGAACAGCCGAAGAGCCCCATTTGAGCGCGTCAATTCTGGATGGAATCACAGCGCCCGGACGGTGGGGAGCTATGACAATTTCCTGGCTCCCCTCACCGAAACGGGTTCCGCGACCAGCGCTCCAGCTCCCGGTACTGATGCTCCTCGAGCTCCCGGCGCCGAGATCGGAGCGGTGTCCCGAGGAACCGAGTCAGCCACCGCCAGAGCGCGGTGATCACAGGATCTCCGCCCAGGGCGGGCTCACCGCGAACGCGGCATTGATCTGCCCGACGTGCGAGTAAGCCTGCGGAAAGTTGCCGGCCTGCTTCCTTCCCTTCGGGAGGTAATGCTCGGCGAACAAGCCGATGGAGTTCGCCGACGACATCGCTCCGCGCATGACGGCCTTCGCGTCGTCGTTCCTGCCGACGACCGAAAGCGCCTGGGCCAGCCAGAACGAGCAGATCAGGAACGAGGACTGAGGCTTGCCGAAGTCGTCCCGCCGCAGGTACCGGTAAAGGAAGCTCGACTCCTCGGGACCCGCGCCGAAGCGCAGCTCGGAGTGGATTCGCTCCACAGTGAGCCTGCCCACTTCAGCGTCCGGGAACCGCAGGATGGGAAGCTCGAGCAGCGCGGAGTCATAGCTTTCGTCCTTCGGGCCGTTGCGGAGAGACCCGTCCCTGACTGCGGCCCGAACCGCGGCTTCCGCCTTCTTGAGAGCGGCCTTGATGTCGAAGTCGAGCTGCGTGCAGAACCCCTTCTTCTGGATGCGCGAGATCCGCTCGAGGCCGGCCCAGCACATGAGGTTCGAGAAGGAGTGCTCCTGCCATCCGTCCCGCAGCTCCCAGAGCCCGGCATCGGGTTCGGAGATGCTCCGGACGCAGAGCTTGGCCAGATGCTCGAGCAGCTTCTGGTGATCGGGCGTCCGAAGATGCCGGAAACGCTCGTCGAAGAAAATCGGAGCGAGCGTCAGCACCATCTCGCCGTAAACGTCGTTCTGGACGTGCTCCGCGGCCTGGTTTCCGTCGCGCACCGGGCGGCTGTCCTCGAAGCCCGCCCAGTTCGGGTGCTCGATCTCGGGGACGGGAATGCTCTGGTCCAGGCGGTAGACCGGCCTGAGCCGCGAGTGCAGGTGATCGTGGCGCTCCGCGATGCCGAGGAGGAACTTGAGGAATCCCTCCATCTCCTCGAAGTGACCCAGATTATGGAAGGCGGTGAGGACGAAATAGGAATCGCGCAGCCAGCAAAGACGGTAATCCCAGTTGCGGGTGCTGCCGGCTTCCTCGGGCAGGCTGGTCGTGAGCGCGGCGAGAATCGCGCCGGTGTCCTCGTAGCAGTGAAGCTTGAGCGTCAGCGCCGAGCGGATCGTCTCTTCCTGGTAGAGGCTCGGGATCGAACAATGCTTCACCCAGGTGTTCCAGTAGTCGACCGTCTGCGCGAGGAACCGCTGCGCGAGCGGAGGCAGGTCCTCCTCGATGCCGGTGCTCCAGGTCAAGCCGAAGTACAGCGGCTCCTTGAGCGCGAACGCCGTATCCTCGCAGAGGTAGGTGAGGGGCATGTTGGTGACGAGGCGCAGATGATCGTCGCCCATGTCGAAGCGCAGATGGCTGTTTCCCCGGACCGGCTTCACCGGCTCCTTGGTCCACCCGTGCACGGGCTTGCATTGGACTCGGATGCTCGGGCTGCCCTTGATCGGCTCGACGATCCTGAAAATCGAGATGGGCCGGTACACCCGCCCGTGCTGGAGGAACCGCGGGCAGAAGTCGGTGATCCGGTACTGGTCTTCCCCGTGGGTGACCGTCGTCGTGAGCACGGTGGTGTTCGGTATGTACGACTGCGAGCCCGTCGCGCCCGGCTTGGCGCACTCGATCGAGAAGTGGCCGCCTTCGGGATCGAGGATCCGTCCGAAGACGGGGGGACTGTCGGGGCGAGGCATGCACAGCCAATCGATGGATCCCGATTCGCCGATGATCGCGGCGGTCTGACAATTCCCAACCAACCCGTACGGATACATACTTCGGAGTGTATTTTTGTTTGTTATCAAAGTAAAGTAAGCACAATGCGACTTTCATTGCGTTTTATCCTCCCTCTGGCCATCGTCCTGGGGCTCGTCGCTTACGGCGTTGTCCCGCTGGTCGACAACCTGACGGTCCGCTGGTTCGTTCGCGACATCGAGATCAGGACCAAGCTGATCTCGAGCACCCTGCAGGACTCGCTGGTCTCGGCTCTCCAGAAGCCGGGCGGAGCCAAGGTCGACCGACTGTTCGACCGGGTGATCCAGGATGAGCGCCTGTACGCGATGGGCATCTGCGACCAGAAAGGGCGGATCGTCCACAAGACCGGCACCTACCCGGCGGGCATCGCGTGCGAGCCCATGGCCATGGGCCAAAGGGAGGCCAGCCGGGTCATGCAGCTTCCGCAGGGACCCGTGCACGTGGCCTTTCACTCGATAGTCGAGGACTCCGTCGACTACGGGCAGCTCGTTCTCATCCACGACATGAGCTTCATCCAGCGCAGGAGCTCGGACACCAAAAAGTACATCGTCTACCTGTTCGCGGCGCTCGCCGCGGTGATCTCGATCCTCACGGTGGTGATCGCGCAGATGAGCTGGAAGGGCTGGGTCCGCGGCCTTCGCGCGGCCCTTCGGGGCGAGGGCCTGCTGCGACCCATGAGCGGGGTTTTCTCGCCGGAGCTCAAGCCGATCGTGAAGGACCTGCGCGGCCTCATCAAGGATCTGGAGTCGGACCGGAAAGCGCGCGACGAAAGCCAGATGAGCTGGAGCCCGAAGGTTCTCAAGGAGATCCTCAACCGGCAGCTGCGCGGCGACGAGGTGCTGATCGTCTCGAACCGGGAGCCCTACATCCACGAGAGGAAGGGCGACAAGATCGAGGCCCGCTTCCCGGCGAGCGGCCTGGTGACCGCGCTCGAGCCGATCATGCGCGCGTGCTCGGGCACGTGGATCGCCCACGGCAGCGGGAGCGCCGATCGAGAGACGGTCGACTCGAACGACCGCGTCCGCGTCCCGCCCGGAAACCCGTCCTACCAGATCCGCCGCGTCTGGCTGACTCCGGAGGAGGAGCAGGGCTACTACTACGGCTTCTCGAACGAGGGCATCTGGGCCCTCTGCCACATCGCCCACACCCGGCCCGTGTTCCGCTCGCAGGATTGGGAGAAGTACGTGGCCGTGAACGAGAAGTTCGCGCGAACGGTGGTCGAAGAGGCCAAGACCGACGATCCGGTGGTGCTCGTTCAGGACTACCACTTCGCCCTGCTTCCCAAGATGATCCGGGAGCGCCTGCCCAAGGCGACCGTCATCACCTTCTGGCACATCCCGTTCCCGAACCCCGAGGTCTTCGGCATCTGCCCCTGGCGCGAGCAGATCCTCGAGGGCCTGCTCGGAAGCAGCATCCTCGGGTTCCACACGCGGTTCCATTGCCACAACTTCATGGAAAGCGTCGACCGCTTCATCGAGAGCCGGATCGACTGGGAGGCCTCGACGGTCTCGTACGGCGGGAGCGTCACCGCGGTGAAGAACTACCCGATCTCGATCGAGTATCCCGTGAAGTGGCTCGAGACTCAGAAGCCGATCGCCGAATGCCGCGCGCTGACCCGCGAGCGGAACGGCTTTCCGGAGGACCGGCTGATCGGCGTCGGCGTCGACCGGCTCGACTACACGAAGGGGATCCTGGAGCGCTTCCTCGCCGTCGAAAGGCTTCTCGAGATTGAGCCCCGCTGGATCGGCAAGTTCACGTTTGTCCAGATAGCGGCCCCCTCGCGCTCCTCGATCACCCAGTACCAGCATTTCGAAACCGACGTGAAGGCGCTGGCGGAGAAGATCAACCAGCGGTTCGGCAGGGAGGGCTACGTCCCGATCCTGCTCAAGATCGAGCATCACGAGCCCGCCCAGGTCTACGAGTACTATCGCGGCTCGGATCTCTGCTTCGTGAGCAGCCTCCACGACGGCATGAACCTGGTGGCGAAGGAGTTCATCGCCGCGCGCGACGACGAGCAGGGCGTCCTCATCCTGAGCCAGTTCACCGGCGCCGCCCGCGAGCTCCCCGAAGCGCTGATCGTCAACCCGTACGACATCGATCAGTGCGCGGC
>CAYZKI010000161.1:6900-7404 GCA_964478745.1 uncultured Bacteriovoracaceae bacterium | reverse complement strand
TAGCTGAAGTAGATGGTCATGAGCGGGATGATCGTGTCCGCGGGCTGATTCCCGGGGGCGTCGAAGTGATAGATGTAGGGGCCGATGCCGAAGCCGAGGAGGCCGCTGTGCAGATGCTCCGCGATCGCATAGGAGAGCTTGAGCTTCTCGGATGGGCCTTCGAGCGTCAGGTGCCCGGGCGCCGCGCGCAGGGTGGCCGCCCAGACGGAGTCCTGAGCCGCGGGCGTCTCGACCCCGTCGAGGGACATCGCCCGGGGCGCGCCCTCCCAGTAGGTGAAAACCTCGAGCACCGAGGTCCGGTGACGGTCGCCCTGGGAGACGACGAACCTGCAGCCGACGTAAACCCACTGGTCGTCCCGGAGCTTCACCTCTTCAGCGACGACCCGATAGGGGGAGCAGGCGGGATCCGTGATCACGCGCTGGTTCAGGACTTCCGGCCGGGGCTTGAAGCGGATCCCGATCTCCGCGTGCAGGAGCTTTCCCCCGCGAAGGATCGTGAGCCGG
>CAYZKI010000161.1:0-6890 GCA_964478745.1 uncultured Bacteriovoracaceae bacterium | reverse complement strand
AGTTCAGGTCCAGCGTATAGGTGCGGCCCTGCAGACCACCGAGGAAGTCCGGGTCAAAGAGGACATTCAGGCCGGCCAGCTTGGCGACGGTCTCGAACAACACACGCGCCGACTGATTGTTCATCTTCAGATTCGAGATCTGGCCGCCTTCGGCGCCCTCCACCTCGACCATCAGGCGCCCTCGCGGCAGCAGAAAGAGGTCGGAAGCGCGCACCCATTCGAAGCTTTCCGAGCCCAGCCTGAGCGTCACGCCCGCCGGCGCCGGTCCCTTCCAATGGGCCTCGAAGTCCTCGATCCCGAAATGGTTCGGAGCGAAGGTGAAGGGCACCGTCTCCGAGAGGATCTCGCGCGGGAGCGAAGGGTGCATCATGTGCGTAAAGGCCCGCGCGGGCAGCGAGGCGAGGGGAAGGAGCAGCAGTACTACAAGATGGGTTGCGCGCAAGAGCGACTCCTGTCGGGAGAGCACGCTTCAGGCAGAGGTCATTCTTTGGCTGAGAGGCGGCCTTGGGATCGTCCCGGTGATTCTAGAATGACAGGGGTTCCGAATCAAATGCCGTGTACGTCGCGGACCTCCCTTTTTGTCGGAGTGCAAGTTATCCGGGCGTCTTTCGAAAAATCCTGTTCACACCTCCGACGGAAACCTCGAGGGCGCCGGCCCTTCTTTAGGATTGATAAATAATTGCTGTATAAAACATATTCACTGCACGGTGTCCCTGCCGACGCGCTGGTGAGGGCGTCTTCCGATGTGTAGAGTCAGAAGACCAAGAGCGATCATGAGGTCGCGGGAAGGTCCAGCATGCGATCACTTAAGACGTGCCCGAGGTTTTTCGCCGCTTCACTTCTGGTCTTCATCGCCGCGCCCATCGCCCACGCGGAGCGCACGGATCGCGGCACCTACGCGATTCCGGCGATCGCGAGGCCGGCCCCCGGCGGCTCGTACTCGGATCCCGTCTTCGGCAATCGGGTTATGAGGGTTACCGGCCCCGCCGAAGGAGCCAATTGCCAGGTGAGTTACTCTTACTGGCCGACGTTCAACTCCAACAGCACCCGGTTTCATGTCAGGTGCGGCGGCCAGGATTACCTGTACGGACTGGACCCCGCGACCTTCCGACTGCTGGGGCGGGCTCCGCTGGTTTCAGGCCCAACGCCCTCGGGAAGATCGCTCAACGTCGAGGACGCGATCTGGAGCTCGAGGGACCCGGATGTCATGTATGCCCACGACCTCAGGAATCTGTGGGCTTACAATGTCGCGTCCGGAGCGTACACGCTGGTAGCCAACGTGGGGGGCCTGCTTACCTCGCCCGGCAACTACGTGGCCCAGATGTCCAAGAGCAGCGACGACAATCGATTCGCCTGGACCGTGAAGGATTCCGGTTACCGGAACGTGGGCTACGTCGTGTATCAAAGGAGCACGAACAGCGTCATCTACCGGATGAGCACCACGGACATCGACGAGGTGCAGCTGGACAAGACCGGTCGGTACCTGGTCCACAAGACGACTACTGAGGCGGGGGGGACGATTCGCACGAGAATCGTGGATCTCACGACGGGCGCCGTGACTTCTCTCGCGAACGGGGCCCCTTACTATCCCGTCGGTCACTCGGATAACGGCCGCGGCACCATGATCGGAAGCGACAACTGGAACAATACCCTGCAGTATCGGAATCTCGGGACGCCGTACGAGTTCAGGCACCTTCTTTCGTTCGCGAACGATTGGACGCAGGCGGACCACATTTCCACCTTGTCGGATGACGAGAACTGGGCGCTGATGAGCACCTATTCGAGAGCCGGCACGTCAACGAATGTGTTTCATGCCGAGATTTTCCTGGTCGCCACGGACGGTAGCTCCCGCGTCCGCCGACTGGCTCACCATCGCTCCGTTTATGTCGACTACGCGGACACCCCGCGCGCGAATATCAGCAAGGACGGGCGCTTCGTCGCTTTCACCAGCAACTGGGGAAACTCGGGTCGCCGCGACGTGTACATCCTCGAGGTCGGACCGTCGCCGTCACCATCTCCTTCACCGAGCCCGAGCCCGAGTCCTAGTCCGAGCCCGAGCCCGAGCCCGTCAGCGACGCCGGGGGCCGCATCTCCCGTGACCTGGGTGAATCGAGTGAATACCGTGACCTACGGGGCCGGAAACTCCCTGAGGAAATCCGGTGGGTGCACGGGCTGCGCGGATGCCGGGGCGCTTTCGCAGCAGACCATTTCTTCGGGAACGGGTTACCTGGAGTTCCGGGTGCCGGAGTCCGCGAACAGCAAGTACATTGGCTTGAGCTCGCCGAATCCGGCGACCTCAACGGCCGAGATCCGCTTCGCGCTGTCATTCCCGGCGAACGGCCGCTATGCCGAAGTCCGCGAGAGCGGGGTCTATCGCAGGGATATCGCGTATGCCGTCGGAGACCTGTTCCGAATCGCCATCGAGTCCGGGCAGGTGCGCTACTACCGGAACGGCGCGCTCGTCCATACGAGCTCCGCGGCGCCCAGCTATCCGCTGGTGGCTGATGTGGCGCTGCTGGGCTCGAACGCCGCTTTCGAGTCGGCGGTCGTTTCAGGCGGGGCTTCGAGCGCTCCTGCGCCAGCGCTCCAGCCGGTGAGCTGGACCCGTCGGAACCACGTGACGGTTTCGGGTTCGTCGTCGAATACGCTCACCAAGTCGTCCGGATGCGACGGGTGCCAGGATGCGGGTGCATCCTCGGTTCAGGCCATCGCGTCCGGCAACGGGTATGTGGAGTTCTCGGCTGCCGAGACGCTTCGGCGGAAGTACCTCGGCCTGAGCACGGGAGATCCCGGGACATCCATCAACGAGATTCGACACGCGATCGCGCTTGCCCCAGGCGGCGTGCTTGAGATTCGCGAGGGGGGAGTCTATCGAAGCAGTTCGAGCTATGTGCCGGGCGATCGTTTCCGAATCGCGATCGAGTCAGGGGTGGTGAAGTACTACAAGAACTCCGTGCTGCTTTATTCAAGCACGGTAGCGCCGGTCTACCCGGTCCTGGTGGATACCGCGATCACAGGTTTAGGCGGAGTAATCGACTCGGTGATGATCTTCAGGTAACCGGCAGGGGAAGCCGGGAGAGGAGAGAGCAATCAAGCATCGCTCCGCGATCCGAGACGGAATGCGCTGTAAAGATGGTGCACTCGGACGGACTCGAACCGTCACGCCTTGCGGCATACGCCCCTCAAACGTACGTGTCTACCAATTCCACCACGAGTGCACTGATGCGCGTCTGAGAGGGGGGAACGGACCGAAAACTATCGGCTCAGTACTCAATTCGCAAGCCAAAAAACAGTGAGCTTCCGCTTACGTCGATCAGCTCGTCCCCTCCGCTGAGGGTACGCAGCTCCGCCACGAGGTAGGATCTCGAAATCCCGTAATTTGTATACAGATCACCCGCCGATTCCTTCTCGAACCAGTTCAAGAGCAGCATTCCGCCGAACACGGGCCCCTGGAGGGTGGTTCGTGCCGTCTGCCAGTTGCCGTAGCGGTAGGCGAGGGACTCGAACTGGAAGCCCACCGTGGGAACGACGATCTGCTCGCGGAAAAAGCGCGCCTGATAGCGGATCAAGCCGCCGATCGACCAGCTGTCGGCGAGGGAGCTCGAACGGCCGTCCTCGGACCAGTCGGTCGGGTAGAGCTGAAAGCCCGCGCCGATGCCCACCACGCCGATCGCCTGCAGGTATTTCGGCTGGTATTCCCACTGGAGGGAGAAGCCCCGAACGTTGAATTCGGCTCCTTCACCATAGGGATTCTGGTTGTCCAGGGCCTTGGTCGCTCCCGTCAGCATCACGGACCATTCAGGCTGATGCCGCTCGTAGAGCGGGATCCTCTTGTACGTATAGGTCGCCGCCGATTCCCCCGTCACCGTTTCCGCGGACGCGGTCTCGTCCGCCGGGGGGGCCTCGCCCTCGGCGACAGGCGCGGATTCCACTTCGTCGGCCGGGGGAGGGATCTCGCTCATCTCGGTCTCGGAGATATCGAGATCTTCCGCGGGGGCTTCGGCCTGAGAGTCTGACGGTGCCTCCGAGCCCTCAGGCGCCACGGGCGCGTCGAGCGGGGGAAGCTCCTCATCGTCGGCGCGCGCGGCAACGGGGACCCACGAAGGAGCCGCCGTCAGGCCAGCGATCAGCAAAGAGATGAGGAAGCGGGAAGAATGAGTCATGGTGGGCCGCTTTCTCCATTCTCGGCCCGAACCGGAGGCTCCGCAAGAATCAAAGTCATCGCACGGGCAGCATAAGTGCGCATATCCTGAAGCAGCTTCAGCCACGCCTCCGCGCGCTGAACACCGCTACTCACCAAGATACGCCTTACGCACCTCATCGGAAGCCAGCAGCTCCCGAGCGGGGCCGGTCAGCTTCACCCGTCCGGTCTCGAGGACCACCCCTTGGTGGGCGATCTGAAGGGCCTGGAGGGCGTTCTGCTCGACCAGGACGACGGTCGTGCCCTCGCGATTGATGGTCTGGATGATCTCGAAGATCTTCTCGATGATCTGCGGGGCCAGGCCGAGGCTCGGCTCGTCGAGCAGCAGGAGCTCCGGATGGCTCATAAGGGCGCGCGCGATGGCCAGCATCTGCTGCTCGCCGCCCGAAAGCGTTCCCGCGTTCTGGGAGCGGCGCTCCTTGAGGCGAGGGAACAAGGTGAACGCGTGCTCGAGGTCCCGGGCGTAGGACTTCGGATCGGGCGCGGTCCAGGCTCCCAGATCGAGATTCTCCTCGACCGTGAGGTTCAGGAAGATTCCGCGGCCTTCGGGAGCCTGGGAGATCCGGCGCCGGACGATGAGGTGGGCGGGAAGGCCCGAAATCGTCTCTCCGTGGTGAAGGATGCGGCCGTTCGAAGGCTTGACGAGCCCCGAGATCGCCCGGAGCGTGGTGGTCTTTCCCGCGCCGTTCGCGCCGATCAGGGTCACGATCTCGCCGCGGTTGACCTTGAAGGTGACGCCCTCGATCGCCTGGATGGCGCCGTAGTGAACCGAGACGTTCTCGAAGGAGAGGACGGGCGTGTCGGACGGGCCAGGGCCGTTACTTGCCGACATGGCTTGCCGCTCCCTTCCCGAGGTAAGCCTCGATGACCTTCGGGTCCTTCTGGATCTCGGCGGGCGTTCCTTCGGCGATCTTCACGCCGTAATCGAGGACCGCGATCCGTTCGCAGATTCCCATGACGAGCTTCATGTCGTGCTCGATCAGGAGGATGGTCATGCCCATTTCGTCGCGGATCTTGCGGACGGTCTGCATGAGCGCCGTGGTCTCGTGCGCGTTCATGCCCGCCGCGGGCTCGTCCAGCAGCAGGATCTTCGCCCCCGTCGCCATGGCGCGCGCGATCTCCAGGCGGCGCTGGTCGCCGTAGGGGAGGTTGCGCGCCTTCACGTGCCGGCGCGAGTCGAGCTTGAAGATCTCGAGAAGCTTCCGTGCCCGGGCCTCCTGCTCCTTTTCCGTGCGGACCACGGCCTGGGTGCGGAAGAGCGTCGCCGCGAGGCCGTAGTGCGGGCGGTTCGGGTCGTTGTCCATGGCGATCATGAGATTATCGATGACCGAGAGGTCCTTGAAGAGGCGGATGTTCTGGAAGGTCCGGGCGACGCCGCAGGCGGTGATCTGATACGGGCGGCGCTCGGAGATCTCCGTGCCGAACGCGGTCACGGACCCGAACGTCGGGCAGTAGACCCCGGTCAGCATGTTGAAGACCGTCGTCTTGCCGGCGCCGTTCGGCCCGATCAGGCCGTAGATCGAACCCTTCGGGATATCGAGGGAGAACTCCGAGACGGCCTTGAGGCCGCCGAACTGCATCGTCAGGGACTTCGCGCAGAGAGCCACCGTGCTCATGCCGTGGGCTCCTCTTTCCCGGTCAGGCGGCGGCGCCACGAGGCCGGAAGGAAATCCGTGATCTCGCGCGTGCCGAAGAGCCCGTTGGGACGGGTGAGCATCAGCACGATCAGCATGAGCGAGTAGATGACCATGCGCAGGTCCACGCCTTGGGTCAGCTCTTTCAGGGTCTGGATGTCCTGCAGGGAGCGAAGCGCCTCGCGGATGCCCGTCAGGAAGATCGCGGCCACGACCGAGCCACTGATGCTGCCCAGGCCTCCGAGCACCACCATGATGATGATCTCGAAGCTTCTCTGGAAGTCGAAGGTCTGCGGGTTCAGGTAGCGAAGGTAATGGGCGAACAGGGCTCCCGCCAGGCCCGCGAAGAACGCGCCCATCACGAACGCGCGTACCTTGGCCTGGGTCGTGTTCACGCCCATGGCCTCGGCCGCGATCTCGTCCTCGCGCACCGAGAGGAAGGCGCGTCCGCGCGCCGAGTTCACCGTCCGCCAGACGGTGAAGAGCGTGACGACGGCGACCGTGTAAACCCAGCCGAACGTCGAGATGGCCGGAATGTTCGCCATGCCGCGCGCGCCGCCGATCGCGTCGATGTTCAGGACGATCACGCGGATGATCTCGCCGAACCCGAGCGTGACGATGGCCAGGTAATCGCCGCGCAGGCGCAGGGAGGGAAGGCCGACCAGATATCCGGCCGCGGCGGCGACGATGCCGCCGGCGACCATCGACCCGAGGAGCAGGGCATGCCCGGCCGCGGTGACGACGGCGTCCTCGCCGACGTAGTGGACGAGCTCGACGCCGGGATTCGTGGCCTGGAACCAGCTCGAGAAAAACGCCGCCGTGTATCCGCCGACGGACATGAAGCCCGCGTGCCCCATGGAGAACTGGCCGGTGAAGCCGTTCAGCAGATTGAGGCTCACCGCGAGCGTGATGTTCACGCCGGCGTACATGACGATCATGAAATAGTAAGGATGGATCCGGTGCGCGACCGTGGCGTCGAGGATCCATACGAGCAGAAGGACGCCGAGCCAGGGAAACAGCGTGCGGATGCCATGCTGGGAATCCTTGTAGGTGAC
>CAYZKI010000160.1:2368-7428 GCA_964478745.1 uncultured Bacteriovoracaceae bacterium | reverse complement strand
ATCTTTGTCACGTTCAAGTACGAGGCGTGGCCAGACCTCTGGGCGAGCCTGGCCGAGCTCGATATCCCGCTTGCCATCCTGGGAGCGCGGGCCCGCAGCTCCCTCAAGGTCGGCAAGCTTGCCATGTCCGCGCTCGGAAGCCCGGTTCCCAGGCTCGCTCTGCTCAGCTCGAGCGCGAACGAGATTTCGGCGCTTCGCGAGTCCTTTCAAGGCGCGCGGATCGAGTGCGTCGGCGAGCCGCGCTGGGACCGCGTGGCCGCGCGCGCGCGGACGGGAAGCGAAAGAGCCAAGGAGCTGATCGTCGCCGCGGGCTCCGCGGCGCGTCCCTGGGGCGTTCTCGGAAGCGCGTGGATCGAGGACATCAGAGTGCTCGGTAACCGGCTGGCGGAAATTCCGGGACGTCTGTGGGTCGTTCCCCACGATGTCGAGCCCGCGTCCATCGCCGCGTTCGAGGTGGAGCTCGCGAAGCTTGGCCTCCGGCCCACCCGGACATCCCGGATCACGGCGCTCGAGCCACAGGCCAAAGGATGCTTCCTGGTCGACGAGATGGGGGTCCTTGCCGAGCTTTACTCGGCTATGGACTGGGTTTACGTCGGCGGCGGGTTCACGAAGGGCGTACACAGCACCATTGAGCCCGCGCTCTTCGGGCTGCCGATCGCGATCGGGCCCAAGAACGCGCACAAGTTCTCCGAAATCGCCGAGCTGGAGCAGACCGGCCCGCTTCGCGTCTTCCGGAGCGAGCAGGACCTGAACAGCTGGGCGACGGAGCTTGCCCATCAGCTCAAGGATCCGGCCTTCGCGGCTCAGAGGGACCAGTGGAAACGGGACGCAGCCCGGCGACTCGGTGCTTCAGACCGCGCGCTCGCGGAGCTCCTGCGCCATGCCTCTGGCAAGGCCCGCTGAGCACGGCCGCTGAACTCGGCTGGCCCTCCGGGCTAGGCGTGCTATCCTGAATGCATGATGCAGCATCAGGAAGTCATGATCCGCCTGAGGATTTCGGCTCACGAGGCGCACTACGCGGGCGGCCTGGTCGACGGGGCGCGAATGCTCCAGCTCTTCGGTGACGTGGCGACCGAGCTGCTGATCCGGTTGGATGGCGACGAAGGGTTGTTTCGCGCCTACGAAAGCGTCGAGTTTCTCGCGCCCGTGAACGCCGGTGATTATATCGAGGCGGTGGGCAGGATCACCCATGTCGGAAAGACCTCGAGGACCATGGAGTTCGAGGCACGCAAGGTGATCCGCAACCTCACGCCTCAGGAAGGGGCTCTGGCTCCTTCGTCGGCGGAAGTGCTCGGTCAGCCTGTCGTCGTTTGTCGCGCCAAGGGCACCTGCGTGACGCCTGCCGCGCTTCAACGGGGCACTCAAGGAAAGAAGGGCTGAGTGGCCGCGCAGCCCAGGCTCAAGGAGCAGTACGACTGGGTCGTCATGGGGAGCCACCCCGGCGCGCTGCTCGCGGCGTGCCTGGCGGCTAGAGCCGGCCAGTCGGTCCTGGTCGCGCCTCTCGGTCCGAAGGACGGGGTGCGCGCCTCGAAGGACAACATTCCGCTCGATCCCGAAAGCAACTGGATCCTGGGATTGGGGCGCGGCGAGCGGATGAACGGACTCGTTCACCAGTGCCTCTCCGAGATCGGGCTTTCGCCCGCGGAGAGCGAGAAGATCAAGCAGCCCCGCGCTCCGTTCACGCTGGTGTCCCCGCAGCTGAGGCTTTCGCTCATGATGGAAAACGAGGCCTTTGTACGCGAGCTCCGACGCGAGCTCGGCGAGGCCGAGGCCGCGAAGCTCGGTCTTTCCCAGGCTCTGCACGCGACGCGCGACCCGATCGTCGAGCACTGGTTCCATCTGCCCGACCGTTTGAAGAGCCCGCCCGAGGAGCCCGGAGGGAAGAAGCCCCGCCGCCCCCGATTGGTTTCTCACGACCGGGCCACGCGCGACCTTTTCCGCAGGCTTTCGCGCAGCTCGGCGCTCAGCGATAAGGCTCAGCGCGTATGGGCGATCCATGGGAAGAAAGCCCAGGCTCAGCCGGCGATCCAGGAGCTCGTCGCGGGCCTGAGGGCTGGAGCGTTCGGCATCGGCTTTCCCGGAGACGAGCTCTCCGACCTTGCTCTGGACCGTGCCCTGGAGGGCGCCGCTCTGGCGTCGGCGGGCGCGCGCTTCGAGGGCGGCCTTTCCTCGCTCAGGTCATTCCTGCTCGACGTCGCGAGGCGCGCGGGCGCTCAGGTGGTCACCGATACGGACGTCTCGCAGATCTTCATCGAGGGCGGCAAGTTCGTCGGTGTGCAGCTTTCCCAGAAGGGGAGCATGATCGCCTGCAGCTCCGGCCTGATCGGCTGCGCGCTGGAGCACGCGCAAAAGAAGGTCTCGACCTCGGGAAGCAGCTGGCTCAAGAGACCCGCCGTGCCTCCGCCGCCCATCGGGTGGAAATTCTCGATATCGGTCATCGCCCGCGCGGAAGCGATTCCGGCGAAGGTGTCCGATCGACTCATCTGGCTCGAGAAGGGCTCGCCCGCGATCGAGATCGAGATCGCCGACTGCGAGGATTACGATTTCGCGGAAGCGGGAAGCCAGATCATCTTCTGCCGGACCGTCCTGCCCTATACCAAGGAATCCCTGAATCCGCGGTCGCTGAGGCTGGTAGCTTCGCGCATGTTCAAGAAGCTCTCGGAGCTTTTCCCGTTCCTGGAGTTCCACGTCACGAGCGTGTTTCCCGACTTCCGCTCCGCGATCTCGCTCGCGCTCGACGAGATCTCGGAAGCCTATCCCTACCATGCGCCCGCGGATCTGCCGGAGTCCCTGCGCTGCTATTCGGGTGCTCGCGGCCTCCGCACGCACTCGGGGATCGAGGGGCTGCACGTGGCCTCGGGCGAGTCGTACCCGCAGTGGGGAAGCCTCGGCGCGGTCGTGGCCGGCCTGGAAGCGGTCGCTCGCGGCGGCCTAGCTCAGAAGGCCCCAGGGTAGGAGCTCCTTCGCGTTCCAGCCCGGCCGGGTGAGAGGCGCGGGGCCCGGAAGCCCGCCTTTCTCGAGGACGAGCTCGTAGTACCGCACGTAGGCCTGTGCCATGTGACGGTGGGTGAATCTTCTTTCGACGTGCGCGCGGCAGGCCTCCGGCACGAAGCGGAAGCCGCGGAAAGCCTCCGCGAGTCCCGCGGTGTCGGTACTGAGGACTCCGACGTCCGAGGTGACGAGCTCCGGAAGAGAGCCGTAAGGTGTTCCGAAAACCGCGCAGCCCGATGCAAGCGCTTCCGTGACCGCCAGGCCGAAAGGCTCCTCCCACCGGACCGGGAACACGAGTGCCGTCGACGCGCGCAGCACCTTTCTCTTTTCCACGTCGCCGACCATTCCGAGATATCGCACGCCGCGGAACGCGGGAAGCCTGCGCTGCAGTTCGAACGGATAGCTTCGGGAGCCCATCACCCAGAGAGGAAGGTCGATCGCGCGCGCGAGCTCGATCGCGCCAGGAAGGTTCTTCACGCTCCAGGAGGCCTTGGCAAGGAAGACGAGATAAGGCTCGCGTTGCGAGAGGCATTCGTACTCGCCGACGTCGATCCCGTTGTAGACGAAGTGGGTGCTTCCGTGGTTCGCGGCGTGGCGCTGCGAGAGAAAGACGGTGTTCTGAAGGAACTTCTCCCCGGGCTTCCCGTTCCCGTGGATGGTGACCAGGTAGGGCCGCTCGGGCGGCGTCCCCGGCGGAGCGTGGAAGTGGACGATGTCGGCGGATGCCGGGATCGAGTCCGAGCGGCGGGCCCCTTCGATGCGGCTTCCCTCGGGGCAGACGAGGGTGACCTCATGGCCTTGCTCGAGCAGCGCTTTTGCGAGCCAGGCTACGACCCGTTCCGTTCCCCCGTAACGCGCAGGCGGGACGACCGATCCGTGGCAGAGAGCGATATGCATCCTGATCCGTGAGTTAACCGCCTTGCCCGCGCATCAGCAACTGATTACTATGGCCCGGCATGATTCAACGCTACACGCGCCCTGAGATGGCCAAGGTTTGGGATGATCGCGCTCGCTACCAGGTGTGGCTCGAAGTGGAGCTTGCCGTGTGCGAGCAGCTGGCCCGCGAAAGGAAGATCCCGCGCAAGGACTGGGCCGCCCTCAAGAAGGCCGGCGAGAAGCTCCTTCGCCAGGGAGGGGTCGATCCCGCCCGGGTCGAGCATCATGAGAACATCACCCGCCACGACGTCATCGCGTTCACGACTGCCGTTGCGGAGAAGATCGGGCCCGTCTCGCGTTACATCCACTTCGGACTGACCTCTTCCGACGTCGTCGATACGGCGCTTTCCATCAGCGTTCAGCGCGCGTCGCGGATCCTGATCGCGGACGTCGAGAAGCTCCTGTCCGTCCTGAAGCGTCAGGCTAACCGGTACCGGAAGCTCGCGACGATCGGAAGGTCGCACGGGATCTTCGCCGAGCCGACGAGCTTCGGCCTCAAGTTCCTGGGCTGGCACGCGGAGTGGCAGCGCAATCTGATTCGTCTCCAGAAGGCGGCCGAAGGCATGCGTGTCGGCAAGCTCTCTGGGGCCGTCGGCGTCAACGCGCACTGGGGGCCGGAGTTCGAGAAGAAGGTCCTTACACGACTCGGTTTGAGGCGCGAAACCGTCAGTACGCAGGTGGTGCCGCGCGATCGGCACGCCGAGTTCCTCACCGCGCTGGCGATCCTGGGCTCCTCGATCGAGCGCATCGCCGTCGAGCTTCGTCATCTTCAGCGGAGCGAGGTCGGAGAGGTCATCGAGAACTTCGCCAAGGGGCAAAAGGGCTCAAGCGCGATGCCTCACAAGCGCAATCCCATCTCGTCGGAGAACCTGACCGGCTGCGCGCGTCTGCTGCGCGCCTATGCCGTCGCCGGCCTCGAGAACGTCGCGCTCTGGCACGAGAGGGACATCAGCCATTCTTCCGCGGAGCGGGTGGCTTTCCCGGATGCGACCATCCTACTCGATTACGCGCTCGTTCGCCTCACGCGGGTCATTGACGGCCTCGTGGTCCGCGACAAACAGGTGAAAGCGAACCTCGAGCGCGCGGGAAGCGTGGTCTACTCCGGTCACTACCTGTTAGAGTTGGTTCAGGCG